>CAMCQD010000297.1 GCA_945876925.1 uncultured Dermatophilus sp. | reverse complement strand
GGCCCCGCGGACGAACCCCATGCCGCTGACCGCGGCGCTGAGCCCGAAGGAGCCGTAGTTGGCCAGGCGGCGGGCGAAGGAGCCGTCGTGGCTGGGATACAGCGCCACCCGGCGCACCCCGACCCCGTCAGCGAACTCGTCACGGCGTCGTGACAGTGTGTAGCCTTCGGCGAGTTTCCCGGTCGGGTAGTTGGGGAATCCGGTGACCACGTTGACCCGGTGCCCGTGCCCGGCCAGGCCCCGGGCGAGCACGCCCGGCAGTGCCGCCGGGCCTGGCTCAGGGTCGTACCACTGCGTCAGCATCCCCAGCCGCATCGCCTCACCGCTTTCTCCGAACTTGGCAGATAGCCTATCTACGTGAGCGTTTCGCGAGATGAACCGGCATTTGTGCCGTTCGCGCCGCCGGATATCGGTGAGGCCGAGATCGCTGCCGTGACTGCGGCGCTGCGCTCCGGGTGGCTCACCACCGGCCCGGCGGCAGCGGCTTTCGAGGCCGAGTTCGCCGCCGCGCTCGCCGGGGACCTGAGCGTCACCACCGCCGACCCTGACGCTGCTAGCGGCAAGAGCAAGACGGGCCGGCTGCATGCGGTGGCGGTGAACTCCGCCACCGCCGGGCTGCACCTGGCCGTCGAGGCGCTCGGCCTGGGACCCGGCGACGAGGTGATCGTGCCCACCTGGACGTTCACCGCGACCGCCGAGGTGGTCCGGTACGCCGGGGCCACCCCGGTGCTCGCCGACGTCGACCCGGCGACCCTGTGCCTGGACCTGGCTGCCGCCCGCGCCGCCGTGACGCCCCGCACCAGGGCGGTGATGCCGGTGCACTACGCCGGGCTACCGGTGCAGCGCGCCGAGCTGGCCGCATTCGCCCGCGAGCACGACCTGGCCGTCATCGAGGACGCCGCGCACGCCTTCCCGGCAGTGTCGCAGGGGGTCAACGTGGGCGCGGGGGACAGCGCCGCGGTGGTGTTCAGCTTCTACGCCACCAAGACGATGACCACCGGCGAGGGCGGCATGCTCGTCACCGGTGACGCGGACCTGGCCGCCCGCGCCCGCACCATGCGGCTGCACGGCATCAGCCGGGACGTGTTCGCCCGCTACTCAGCAGCCGGGATGACCGGCCCGGCCGCAGCCGGCCCGGCCTGGCGGTACGAGGTGGTCGCCCCGGGGTTCAAGTACAACCTCACCGACCCGGCGGCGGCGATGGGCCGGGTGCAGCTGACCCGGGCGGTGGCGATGCGCCAGGCCCGCGCGGCGGTCGCGGCCCGCTACGACGAGGCCTTCGCCGGCCTGCCGGTGCGCCTGCCCGCTCACGCCGGGCCCGGTGACGTGCACGCCTGGCACCTGTACGTCATCCGGCTCGGGGAAGACGCGCCGATCGGCCGGGACGAGTTCATCGAGCGAGCCGCCCGCGAGCACCGGATCGGCACCAGCGTGCACTTCATCCCGCTGCACCTGCACCCGGCGTGGCAGGCCGAGGCGATCTCGCCGGGTCCGTTCCCGGTCGCTGACGACGCCTTCGCCCGGTGCGTGTCGCTGCCGCTGTTCCCGGCGATGACCGGAGAGCAAGTCGAGCGGGTCATCACGGCGGTGCGGCGCCTGCTGGGGGCACGGTGACCTCCCCGGCGCCGCAGCGCGGGTACCTGGCAGTCAAGCGGGCAGCCGACGTGGCGTGCTCCGCGGCCGCCCTCGTGCTCGCCGCGCCGCTGGGGGCGGTGATCGCGGCGGCCATCAAAGCCGACTCGCCCGGGCCGGTGCTGTTCCGCCAGCAGCGCGTCGGACGGGGCGGGCGCGAATTCACGATCTACAAGTTCCGCACCATGACCCCGGCCCGGCCGGGGGAGCGGCGGATCGCCCTCAGCCCCGCCGGCGACGCCCGGGTCACCCGGGTGGGGGCGGTGCTGCGGGCCAGCAAACTCGACGAGCTGCCTCAGCTGGTCAACGTGCTGCGCGGCGACATGAGCCTGGTCGGGCCGCGCCCGGAAGTGCCCGGGTACGTGGCGGCGTGGCCGCCCGGGCGGGCCGCCATCATCTTGTCGATGCGCCCGGGCCTCACCGACCCGGTGAGCGTCGAGCTGCGCGACGAGGCCGCCCTGCTGGCGGCCCAGTCCGATCCGGCCGGGTACTAAGTGAGCGAGCTACTGCCTCGCAAGACGGCCGGGTACGTCCAGTACGTGCGGGACGCCTCGGTGGGGATGGACCTGCGGGTCCTGCGCGACACGGTGCTGGCCGTGCTGCGCCGGGACCGGTGAGGCCGGGTCCGGGCGGGCGCCGTTACGGCGGACGAGCTGCTCCATCCAGCGGCGGGCGTCGGCGTCGCGGGCGGTGAACAGCACCCCGAGGGCGCGCGGGCTGAGCGCGGGCACGGCCACCCCGTCGATGAGGGGATGCGCGGTGGGGTGACGCTGCTCGCCGGTGCTGAACAGCTCCTCGGACAGCTTCTCGCCCGGGCGCAGCCCGGTGTAGACGATCTCGATCCCGGTGCGTCCGGACAGCGCGATCAGGGTGCGGGCCAGCTCGGCGATCGGCACCTGCTCGCCCATCTCGAGCACCATCACCTCCCCGCCGGTGCCCATCGCGGTGGCCTGGAGCACGAGCTGGCACGCCTCCGGGATGAGCATGAAGTACCGCTGGACCCGCGGGTCAGTCACGGTGACCGGGCCGCCCCGGCTGATCTGGGCGGTGAAGGCGTGCACCACCGAGCCGCGCGAGCCCAGCACGTTGCCGAATCGCACGCTGACGTAGTGCCGCCCGCCGTGCTGGGCGGCGAAGTGCGCGGTGAGCAGCTCACCCAGGCGCTTGCTGGTGCCCAGCACGCTGGCCGGGTCGGCGGCCTTGTCGGTGGAGATGTTGACGAAGGAGGGCACCCCGGCGGCGTCCGCGGCGGCCAGCACGTTGAGCGTGCCCAGCACATTGGTCTTCCACGCCTCCAACGGGCTTGCCTCCAGCAGCGGCAGGTGCTTGAGGGCGGCGGCGTGGAAGACGATGTCGGGGGCGACGGCGGCCATGACCGTGCGCAGCCGGGCGGCGTCGCGGATGTCGGCCAGCACGACATTGCCGTCGTTGAGCAGGCCGTCCCCGCGGATGGAGATGTCGGTGGCCTGCAGCCCCGACTCGTCCCGGTCCAGCATCACCAGCCGGGCGGGGGAGAACCGGGCGATCTGACGGCACAGTTCCGAGCCGATTGAGCCGCCCGCGCCGGTGACCAGCACTTTCCGGCCGGTGATGGTCGCGCCGATGGCGTCAGTGTCCAGGTTCACCGGCGGGCGGCCGAGCAGGTCGGCCAGATCCAGGTCGCGCAGGTCGCGGGAGACCGGTTCGCGGCCGACCAGGTCGCTCATCGCGGGGAGCACGAGCACGTCGAGGTTGGCGGCCCGGGCCGCCGCGGAGATGGCGCGCACCGTGGCCGCGGACGCGCCCGGCATCGCCAGGATGACCAGGTCCACGTCCAGCTGCGCGGCGGCCTCAGCCATCTCGTCCCGGCCGCCGACCACGCGGACCCCGCCGATGCGCAGGCGGGCCTTGGCCGGGTCGTCGTCCAGGATGCCCACGGGCGTGATGTGCGCGGCGGGCTCGGCCAGGAGCGCGCGCACCAGCCGCTCCCCGCCGCGGCCGGCGCCGTAG
>CAMCQD010000296.1 GCA_945876925.1 uncultured Dermatophilus sp. | reverse complement strand
CCAGCGCGGAGGCGACCGTGACCGTGCCGACCCGGCCGATGAACATGAGGGCCATGAGCAGTAACTGGCCGCCGGCCGGCAGCAGCGGGGTGATGCCCAGGGACAGCCCGCATGTGGCGAACGCCGAGGTGACATCGAAGAGCACGGCGGTGAGCGGCAGGTCGGTCAGGGTGACCATGGCGATGGTGCCGCCGATGACCAGGCCGACGCTGAGCAGCGCCACGACCAGGGCCTGGCGCACCGTGGCCGGGCTGATGCTGCGGTGCGCGACGGTCACCTCGGGCTCGCCGCGGATCTCGGAGAGGATGACGAACGCCAGCAGGAAGAATGTCGAGACCTTGAGCCCGCCGGAGGTGCCCGCGCTGCCCCCTCCGATGAACATGAGCACCGTGGTCACGACGGTGGTCTCGTCGCTGATCGCCCCGTAGCTGACGACGTTGAACCCGGCCGAGCGGGGCATGATGCTGCCCGCGAGGGTCCCGTTGATCTTGCCGGTGGTGTCAAGCTGGCCGAGGGTGGCCGGGTTGGACCATTCGTAGGCGGCGACGAAAGCGGCGCCGAGGACGAGCAGCACCATGAATCCGTAGAACGTCAGCCGCGTGTGCACGCTCCATTCGCGCGGCCGCCGCCAGTGCTTGCGTAATTCGAAGAGCACCGGGTATCCCAGGCTGCCGATCACGATGATGATGAGCATCGGCCACATCACGAGGCTGTCAGAGACGTACCCGCTGAGGCTGTCCGTGTCGACCGCGAACCCGGCATTGGTGAACCCCATGCACGCGTAGAAGAAGCCGTGCAGGAAGGCGTCCCAGAAATCAAGCCCGCGCACGAGGAAGCGCCCGGTCAGCCAGATACCAGCCAGTGCCTCGACGCCGAACATGAGCGCGGCGATGCGCTTGATGACCCGGCCGACTTCCCCGAGTGAGCGGGTCTGCTTCTCGGTCTGGGTGGCCAGCGAGCCGGACAGGTCGATCTTGCCCTTGACCGCCATAGCGAGCAGGGTTGCCGCCGACATGATGCCGAAGCCGCCCATCTGGGTGAGCAGGACGATCACGCCCTTGCCGAAAGGCGTCCAGTAGGTGCCCGTGTCGACCACGGTGAGCCCGGTGATGCACGTCGCGGATACGGCGGTGAACGCCGCCACCATCGGCTGCACCTCGCCGGGGTGCGCCACCGGCAGCATGAGCAGGGCGGTGCCCAGCATGATCACGGCAGCGAAAGCCAGCGGCACCAGGCGCACCGGCTTGAGCAGGGGCTTGAGCGCTGGCCTGCTGGCCAGTCGCCCGCCCGGCATCGCCCGCATCTGTCACCGCCTCTGCGTTCTCGCCGCTACCAGCACGAACGCCTCGATTGTGCCAGGCGCCCCCGGGGCCGGCACAGCTTGCCGGCGTGGCAGGGGCAGCAGCACGGCCTCCGCGGAAGCGCTGGTCACCGCATCGGCAGCAGCTGTTTTGGCGCTCAGGCCTGTGGTCGCCTATGCTCGTGTGCGTCCTCAACGGACCCGGACTGATCGTGAGCACGTCTTGCGAGGTTGCTGACCTCCTAGGTTTGCTGTCGGGCGGAGAGGTCCGGTGAGAGCACTGGTCCCCATCGTCTAGCGGCCTAGGACCCCGCCCTTTCACGGCGGTAGCACGGGTTCGAATCCCGTTGGGGATACGCAGGTACCATGTACTTCGCATGGCCCCGTAGCGCAGTTGGTTAGCGCGCCGCCCTGTCACGGCGGAGGTCGCCGGTTCGAGCCCGGTCGGGGTCGCCAGTTCTCCTGGCGATGGTTTTGCCACTTCGGGGGTTATTCCCCGTGTAGCGGTGAGCATCAGCTGACCCAGCGGGTCGCACCCGGAGAACCCCGGCAGCAGCCGGAGCCAGGCCAGGTAGCTCAGTTGGTACGAGCGTCCGACTGAAAATCGGAAGGTCGGCGGTTCGACCCCGCCCCTGGCCACCACACGAAACCGCAGGTCACAGGCTTAAAGGCCTGCGGTCTTCTCATGCCCGAGGGTCGACGGCACCCGGTTTGCTAACGCATTTGCTAACCCGGGGTGATGCCTCAACCACAGCCGCGAAGGTGTCTGCAGCCTCAATGGCCTGATCGGCGAGTACGTGGGCGTAGATGCGCAGGGTGATCGCTGGGTCGGCGTGGCCGAGTCGCGCGGCGACGACGTGAACAGGCACCCCGGCGCGCAGCAACAGCGTCGCGTGAACGTGCCGCAGATCGTGGAAGCGGATGGCGGGTAGCGCGGGGCGTTCGGTCTCCCCTAGGCGCATGATCTCGGCGTCGCGCTCGGCTTGGTAACGCTTTTGCAGCGCATGGAAGAGCCGCGAAGGCGTATCCGGGTGCAGCGCAGCACCAAGCTGCTGCCGGAACACGTAGTTCCCGGCAACCCACGAGGCACCAGCGATACCAGCGTCGGCCGCCTGACGTTCCTGGTGTGCCTTCAACGCAGCGACAGTGCCAGCGTCGAGTGTGATCGTGCGCATCCGCCCGCCCTTGGGTGTGCCCTCGATCCGTACGCCGTCGACCTGAACGGCGTTGCGACGAATCCGCATCACTGGAACCGTGTAATCGAGGTCAAGGTCAGGCCATCGCACGTCGAGCAGTTCCCCACGGCGGGCGCCGCTGTAGGCGGCCAGCCGGAACAGGGCGAATAGGCGATGCCCTTCGGCGAAGGCGAGGAACGCTCGAAGCTGCGAACTCGCCCAGCCGTCCCATGTCGGGACGCCGGTCAGGCTCTTGGGCCGTTTCGCCCTGATCGCGGGATTGGTCGCCAGGAGCTGGTCGGTATACACGGCATCGTTGAGCGCCTTACGGATGACCGCGTGCACGTACTCGACCGTTCTTGCCGAGAGCGGAGCCCCGTTGTGGCCGCCGTGGTTGAGAAGGTGGCGGTACAGCTTCGACAGCGTCGCCGGTCGCAAGTCCTGTACACGAACCCGCCCGATGTTCGGAATCACGTAGCGCTCAACGTTGAACGCATACCCCGCAAGGGTCTTGGGCTTGACTTCGAGGGCGTGCGCTTCGAGCCAGTCCCTCATGTACACGTCCACGGTTACGACGCTTCGGTCGACGTACTCACCCCGACGAGCAGCAACGCGGGCCGCGTCCCTGGCAGCTTTCGCTTCATTCTCTGTAGCGAAGCCACCGACCCAGCGTGGACGATTCGCACCGGAAGCATCGCTCACGCGGATGACGTAGGACCAGGTATTCCCCCGCTTGATGACACCGTCGCGCATGCGCGGCCTAGAGTCCTTCGGCGTGGTCATGCCGCACTTACCAGCGAATCGACGTAGGCGCGCAGGTCGCAGCCGCGCACGCGCCGCATGCCATCGATCTTCACCGACGGCAGCACCCCCGCTCGGACAAGCTCATATGCCTTGCTGCGGCTGACGCTCAGTGCCGCGGCTACATCCGATACGCGGTAAAGCAACTTGTCGTCCACTTCCGTGCCTTTCACTTCTGAGGGGATCAGCGGGTTTGGGCTTTCCATTGGTGATATTCGCGGGCGCGGGCTGCGGTGGCCAGGGCCAGCCCGGTCTCGGCGCGGGTGTGCCAACCTCGGCCTGCGTAGGTCCAGGTGCCGATGACGAGGGTGGTGTCGTGCTCGTCTTCGTCGGCGAGTAAGCGGCGTTCG
>CAMCQD010000295.1 GCA_945876925.1 uncultured Dermatophilus sp. | reverse complement strand
GGCCAGCTTGATCCGCTGGCGCATGCCCTTGGAGTACGTGCCGATCTTGCGGTCGGCAGCGCCGGCCAGGTCGACCACGCCAATGGCCCGCGCAGCGGCCGCGCCCGGGTCGGGCAGGCCCTGCAGCTCGGCGCTGGAACGCACGAACTCAGCACCCGTGAGGTACCCGAAGCTCAGTTCCCGCTCGGGCACCAGGCCGATGCGCCGGTAGATACCCGTGTTGCGCCACGTGCTCTCCCCGCCGCAGGTGACCGTTCCGGTCGAGGGCGGCAGGAAACCCGACACCATCGCCATCAGGGTGGTCTTCCCGGCGCCGTTCGGGCCGAGCAGGCCGGTCACTCCCGGAGTGAAGGTGATGGAAATGTCGTTGACGGCGACGACGTTGCCGTACCACCGGGATACCCGGTCAACCACGATGTCGGTCACTGGGCCACCGCCTTACTGAACCGGGACTGGAGGAGCAGCACGCCGAGCACCGGGCCGAGCACCGCCACGAGCACGAACAGCATCCCGGTCATGCCTTCCGGCGGGGAGGTGATGCTGAGCGTGCGGTCGAGCAGGTAGGCCACCCCGTCACTCATGGAGAACGGGGACAGCAGGCCGGCCAGCTGCCCGGACAGCGTGCCCGGGACCTTCATGAGCTGATTGACCACCGTGACGAGCGTGCCGCCCACGAGCAGCACCCCGACCGAGGCGACCACGGCCAGGCCGCTGCGGGTCGCCCACGAGCTGATCACCCCGGTGATCGCGGCCAGGCAGGCGGCGAGCACCAGCGAGCTGAGCACCGCGACCCAGAACTGGCGGGCCATCGTGGCCGGGTCGAGGCCAGTCAGCAGCGCGCCGAGGTACAGCACCAGCACCGGGCACATGAGGAACAGCCACAGGGCCGCGCTCATCGACAGGTAGCGCACCGTGGCGAACCAGCGCGGCGACAGCGGCCGGGCCAGGTACAGCACGATGGAGCGGTAGCGCAGGTCACGCCCGAAGAGCACCGGTGCCTGCACGGCCGCGAACACGACCGCCAGGATCTGGAAGTTCGTGGCGTACGCGGGCAGCGCGACAGGCAGCTCAGTCAGCCCCCCGACGCTGAGGATGCCGAGGGTCGCCAGGGACGGCACCAGGTACGCGGCCAGCAGCGCCCACGGCCGGAACTTCGCCCGGCCGGTGCGCCCGAAACCGTAGACGTGGCCCAGCCCGTGGAGGAACAGTGACCCGGCGACCGCGCGGTCGCCGCGCATGGCACCGTGGTAGCCGCGGTAGCCCAGGTCGTGGATGACTCCGGCCGGGGTCCCGCCGGCCGGGCTGGTCTGGTTCATGCCGGTGCCTCCTCGAAGACGTCTTCCAGCCGGTTGTGGTCGGGCTGCAGGCGCACCAGGCCGACTCCCAGGCGGTCCGCGGTGTCGCGGATGAGGTCGTGCACCGGGAATCCCTCCGGCGCGGGCTCGACCAGCAGGCTCTGGCCGCGGCTGGAGGCGGTCAGGCCCGCAGCGGCCAGCGCGGCCCGCATCCGCTCGTGATCGTCCGCCCCGCCGAGCACTTCGACGATGAGGGCACCGGTGGCGTCGAGGAAGTCACGGGTGGCCGAGGAGCGCAGCAGGCGGCCCCCGTCGAGCACGACCACATGGTCACTGACCCGCTCCAGCTCCCCCAGAAGGTGCGAGGTGACGATGACCGAGATGCCGAATTCGCGCCCGATCCGCCGCACCAGGCGCAGCATGTCAGTCCGGGCAGCGGGGTCGAGCCCGTTGGTGGGCTCGTCGAGGAACACCAGCTTCGGGTCGTGCACGATCGCCTGGGCGAGCTTGGCCCGCTGCTTCATCCCGGTGGAGTAGCCCGACATGGGGCGGTAGCGCTCCTCGTCCAGGCCGACATGGCGTAGCACGTCGGCGGCGCGTTCCCGGGCCGCAGCCGGGGGAAGCCCGGACATGACGCCCAGGTGCAGGACGAAGTCGTTGGCGCTGACGTCCCCGGGGAGGCAGTCGTGCTCCGGCATGTAGCCGACGTGACGGCGGATGGTGGTGGCCTGCGTGGCGACCTCGTGCCCCAGCACGGTCGCGCTGCCGCGAGTCGGGGCGAGCAGCCCGAGCAGGATCTTGATGAGCGTGGACTTGCCCGCGCCGTTGGCGCCGACCAGTCCGGTGACGCCGGCGGGTATGGCCAGGTCGAGCTGATCGAGGGCGACGACCCGGCCGAAGTCCATGGTCAGCGCACTCGTGGTGACGACAGGGCCGGTCGCCGCCCTGGCTCCCGGCCGGTTCGGTCCCCTGATATCGGTATTCACGATAAAAACGGTACGTGGCCGCGCCGCCGCTACGGATCAGGCAACACCCTGGTTACCCCCCGTGGCGTCCCTGAACATGCCAGGCTGCTGTGCACCGTGCTCAGTCACGCCGCTGGCCAGGATGCTGATCGCCGCAGGCTCAGCACCACCCGGCAGTCCCTCACCGATCAGGAGGACACGCATCATGGATGCCGCCACCACCGCCGTCGTGCTCATCGAGTACCAGAACGACTTCGTCACCCCCGGCGGCGCGCTGCACGACGCTGTCGCCGGCGTGATGGCCTCGACCGGGATGCTGGCGAACACCGCGGCCACGGCCAGCCGGGCCCGCGCGGCCGGGGCGGTGATCGTGCACTGCCCGATCGAGTTCGCGGCCGGCTACGGCGAGATCAGCTCGCACCCGTACGGCATCCTGGCCGGCGTCGTGGCCAGCAACGCCTTCGTCAAGGGCAGCTGGGGCGCGCGCATCGCCGACGAGGTCGCGCCCGCCGCCGCGGACATCATCACCGAGGGCAAGCGCGGCCTGGACGCGTTCGCCAGCACCAACCTCGACTTCATCCTGCGCAGCAAGGGCATCCGCACCGTCGCCCTGGGCGGGTTCCTCACCAACTGCTGCGTGGAGTCGACTATGCGCTCGGCGTACGAGCGCGGCTACGACGTCATCACCCTGACCGACTGCGTGGCGGCCACTTCGGCAGCCGAGCACGAGAACGCGATCACGTTCGACTATCCGATGTTCAGCCGCCCGATGACCGGGGAGGGTTTCATCGCCGCGCTGACCGGCACCGGGCCGGTCCCCGATTCCAGCCGCGGCTACACCGCGGGCTGAGCCCCGGGCCCCTTAGCCGGCAACGGCACCCAGTGCGCCGCTGCCGGATGTGCCGGGCCGGTGCGCCGCCTTCCGGAGGTGATCACCCCGCGCCTGCGGACGTGCGGCGCTTACCGGAGGCGGCTCAGGCGTACCGGGTCAGGACGCGCCAGGCGGCGTCGCCGTAGCCCCCGCCGAACAGGATGGCGTGCACCAGCAGCGGCGGCAGCTGATACCAGGGCACCCGGTCCGCCCAGCCGGGGGCCAGCGGGTACTCCTCGTCGTAGGCGCGGAAGCAGCCCGGCCCGAAGCCGCCGAACAGCTGCATCATGGCCAGGTCGGATTCGCGGTGCCCCCAGTGGCAGGCCGGGTCGATGAGCCAGCTGCGCCCGCCCGGGCCGACCAGCCGGTTGCCCGCCCACAGGTCGCCGTGCAGCAGCGCGGGGGGCTCCCCGGGGCCGCACAGCTGCGCCACCCGGGGCGTGAGCGCAGCCACCAGGTCGTGCGCCCGCGGGCTGAGCCGGTTCATGGCGATGGCCTGCGCGGCCA
>CAMCQD010000294.1 GCA_945876925.1 uncultured Dermatophilus sp. | reverse complement strand
CCGGCCCGGCGGCGCCGCCCGTCACGCCGGACCTAGCCGCTCAGGGCTGCCGCGGGGCCACCCGGCCGGCTTCGCGGCGGACCCGCAGGCCGGTGAGCAGCATCGCCCCGGCCAGCGCGGCCCCGGCGCCCTCCCCGGCGCGCAGGCGCAGGTCGAGCAGCGGCTCGAGCCCGAGCGCCCGCAGCACCTGCTCGTGCGCCCGTTCCCGGCTCACCTGGCCGGCGATCAGGTACGCCGCCACGGCGGGTTCCTCGCGCACCGCGAGCAGCGCCGCCACCGAGGTCGCCAGCCCGTCGAGCACGACCACGCCCCCGGCCCGGGCGGCCCCCAGCGTCACGCCGGTGAGCAGCGCGATCTCCCCGCCGCCGAAAGCGCCGAGCAGGTCACGCGCGGAGAACGACGCCGGAGCCGGCGTGCCCGGTTCCACGCCGCGCCTGGCCAGCGCCCCCGCGATGACGTCGCGCTTGCGGGCCACCATCGCCGAGTCCGATCCCGCGCCGAGCCCCGCGGCCTGCTCCACCGGCAGCCCGGTCAGCGCCGCCGCCAGGGCCGAGGCGATCGTCGTGTTACCCACGCCGACCTCCCCGAGCAGCACGAGCCCCTCGCCCGCGAGCCGCCGGCCGAGGTCACTCCCGGCGGCGACCAGGGCGGTCACATCCTCCGGGTGCAGGGCGTCGCCATCGCGCAGATTCCCGCGCGGGTGCTGCGGCCGGGCCGTGACCGCCGGGGACGGCAGCGCCTCCCCGCGCACCCCGGCATCGACCACGACCGTCCCGAACCCGCTGGCCCGGGCGGTGACCGTGCCAACCGCCTCACAGCTCAGCGCCGCCCGCATCACCTCCCGGGTGACCTGCGGCGGGTAGGCGCTCACGCCCAGGTCGTACACCGGGTGGTCGGCGCCCGCGAGCACCAGCGTGCCCCCGCGCACGTCATGCTGCCCGGCTGCGGCGATCCGGTCGAGGGCACGGTCGAGTACGCCGAGTGACCCCGGGGGAGTGAGCAGTTCATCGGCCGCGTCGGTGGCGGCCACGGTGTGCGCCTGATCGGGGGCGCGCAGGTGCGACACCGGGCGGGCCGGTTCCTCACCGGAGGCGGGCCAGCGTTCGTGCAGGATCACCTCATCCAGCGGCAGGGTGCTCGACCAGGCCCGCCGCTCCAGTCCGGGACCGGGCGGCAGCTCGTCGGGCCAGCCGATGCACAGCCAGCCCAGCGTCTCGACACCTTCGGGCAGGCCCAGCAGCTCACCCAGGTCCGCCGGGTCGAACAGGGTCACCCAGCCCATGCCGAGACCGGCGGCGCGGGCAGTGAGCCACATGTTCTCCACCGCGCAGGCGCAGCCCCACACGTCCGCGTCGGTGAACGTCGCCCGCCCGAGCACCCCGAGGGCGGGAACCCGCCGGTCGCAGGCGACGACCAGTCCGGCCGGCGCCTCCCGCAGCCCCTCCAGCTTGAGGTCGAGCAGCTGCCGCCCGCGCTCGGGCAGCATCGCGGAAGCCTGCGTGATCCGTTGCGCATCAGCCAGGTTCGCGGCCCGCTGCCGGGTGTCCGGATCGCGCACCACGATGAATCGCCACGGCTGGCTGTGCCCCACCGAAGGGGCCGCGTGCCCGGCGCTGATGACCTCCCGCAGCAGCCCGTCGGGTACCGGGTCGGGGCGGAACCGGCGGATGTCGCGCCGGGCCCCGATCACCTCGCGCAGCGCGCGCCGCACCTCCGCGGGGAAGGCCCACCCCTGCGGGGCAGCCGCCCGCTCGGCCGCCGAAGTCGGGTCGCCGATGGTCGGCACGGGACGCTGCCACCGGTAACCCGCGGATTCGCCCGAGGAGTGCTCGCGGGGGTCACCGCCGGCCTGCCCGGAGGCGTTACCAGAGGTCAGCGGGGTAGAAGTGGTGCCGGGAGATGAGGTGCCAGGCGTCAGGTCGTTACTCACGCGCTCCAACGTAGCCCCGGGCCGCCGCCGTCGCCGGACCGCCAGGCCGCTGTGGTCCAGCCGACAGCAGCCGCGCCGGGGCACCGTCCCCCGAGTACCGGGCCCCTGGGTGCCAGCGCCGGCCTCTCTGTCGGGGGCTGCTCCCCTCAGCGGTCTTGCCAAGCCCCGGGCCTGGTGGCAACCCTCGCGGATCAGCTACGGACACCGTCGTGCGGATCATGCCGGGCCCGGTGACCAGCACCCCCCTCATCCCCGGGGCCCCGAGCAGGTGACGGGGAATGCCCGCACCTCTCCCGGGTGCGCTCGGGGTCAGCGGCAGCCGGTGAGCACCGTCGCGGCCTGGTCGAGGGCGGCCCGCACCTGAGCGGAGTCGGTGCGGCCGTTCTCCATCAGGACGAAGGCGCGCGTGCGGCCGCTGACGTCGGTGGCGGTTCCTGCCAGGGAGATGACGTCGTCGAGGGTGCCGGTCTTGGCTTGCACCGAACCGCGGGCGCAGCGCTGCGCGGCCGTCGCGAACCGGGTTCGCAGCGTGCCGGTCTGGCCGGCGATGGGCATGGCGCCGGGGGCGAACGCGACCGCTTTCTTCGCCGGGTCGGTGTACAGGGCCCGCACGGTGGCGGCCAGGGTCTGCGCCGGCATCCGGTTGATCCGGGACAGGCCCGAGCCGTCCGCGCTGATCAGCCCTGTAGTCGGGATCCCGGCCGCGGTGAGGATGCTGCGCTGGTTCTCCAGCGCCTGGGCCCAGGTCGGGGCCAGCCCGCGGGCCCTGGCCGATAGCCGCAGCAGGTACTCGGCGTACGTGTTGTCGCTCACCCGCAGGGTGGTCGCGATCATGGCGGACACCGGCTCGGAGACGCTGGCGGCGAGCTGGCGCGAGGCCGCCGGGGTGGTGGCCCGGCCGGACTTCACCACCGTGATGCCATTGGCGGCCAGGGCGGTCCGCAACGCCGCCACCGCGGCCAGGTCATTATCGGTGCCCCCGTAGCCGGCCAGGGTCAGCCCCCGGACCGGCTGCACCTCCCCGGGCACGTACGAGGCTTTCCAGCCGATCGCGCTGGTCGGCGCGGGGAACGCCGAGGCGTCCGCGTACAGCCGCACCGAGATGCGTTTCTGGGCCTTGAGCGCGGCAGCGGTGCGGCCGGCCAGTGCGTCCAGCCGGGCCGCCGACAGGGACGGGTCACCGGATCCCCTGAGGTAGATGTGGTCCGGCGCGGCGGTGCTCTGCTGCACGGTGGTCACCAGCCGCTTAGCCGGTGACATCGAGGACAGCGCCGTGAAGGCGGTGAGCACCTTCTGGGTGGAGGCGGGCAGGCGGACCTGGGCGGCGTTGTGCGCCCACACGGTCGCTCCGGAGCCGAGGTCGATGACCAGGCCGGTCAGGTAGGAGCCGAGGTACCTGCTGCTGGCCGCCCCGGAGAGCCTGCGCGAGAGCGTCACGTCGGCTGCCGCGGGTGCCGCCGCCGCGGCGGTGACGGCCGCCGGGTTACCGGTCGCGGTCAGCGCCCCGCGGGCAGTCTCGGACGACCCGCTGACCGTGACCAGGCTGCTGGCCGTCACGACGAGGCCGGGGAGGAGGGCCGAGTAAGACCGAGCAGGCATGGCGTCCCTTGGGTCGAGGTGCGGCCGTAGCCGGCGATCGCGTACTGTCCCCCGGCCCAAGGCGGCCGGCGCCCCCTCCGACGCCGACCACCATGAACGGGCACGGATTCG
>CAMCQD010000293.1 GCA_945876925.1 uncultured Dermatophilus sp. | reverse complement strand
GCTGCTCGCGGCGCTTCTCCTCCCCGGGACTGCGGGTACGGCCGGTGAACATCGCCACCAGCCCGTAGATGAGCACCATCAGGCCGACTCCGAAGATGGCGGCGGGCCAGGCGGACTCGTGGGCGAAGAGCGAGAACCGCAGATTGGCCACGGCCAGGGCGGCGGCGACGATCGCGATCAGCCCGAGGAGCACCTGGCCGTGCTTGGGGCCGGGCCGTCGCGGGGGCTGCGCCGTCATCTCCTGGCCCGGGTGCCCGGCGGGCCACGCCTGTTCTCCTTCGTGGCCGGGACCAGCTGTCAGGTGCGCGACGCGGCCGGTTCCCGTACCGGGGGCAGCCGGCGTTGCAGGTGCTGCGACGATCAGGGTGTCCGTGCCGGTACCGGCCGGGCCCGGGTTATCAGGCGGGATGGGTGTTCCCGCGTCGCCGGCCGGGTGCGCCGGGCTGCGGCTGGCGAAGGGGTCCGGGCCGTCCTCTGGGGCTCTCCACGTCACGTTGTCGTTCATCGTTGCTCCCGGTAGATGGTGATGGTGCCGATGCCGACGTCGGCGTTGATGACGAGCTGGGGCGTCCCGGTGCCGTATCGCAAAGTCACCTGGTCGTGTGCGATCCCATCGGCGACCGTGCCGTGCCGGCCCTGGGAGTCCGGCTGGGCCGAGACGACCCTGCCCGCGTCGGCGGTGGCGTATACGGTGGCCGGGACGCCGGCCGGCAGGCGCAGGATGACGTCGCCGGCTCCGGCCTGGACGGAGATCTCCTCGCCGGCCACCGTGGCCAGCTGCGCCGCCGGGATGGACGTCAGATTCAGTTCGAGATTGCCCGCTCCCAGGGAATACTCGCCGACGAGTTCGTTCACGCTGGCCGGGGCCAGGGTGACATTCACGGTGGTGTCCGACCACTGCCCGGCTCGCAAGCTGGTCTGGGACGGCAGGTGCTCTATGTTGAACCTGGCCGGGGAGCCGGGCGCGGTTGCTAGCGCGGACACTGCCAGCAGGGGGATGACGCACAGGATGGCCGTGCGGTTGCGTACCCCGCGCAGCCCGTTCACCACGGCGAAGGCTCCCAGCGTGGCCAGCGCGGCGGCCGCGCCGTACCCGGCGTCGTGCCCGGACTCCCCCGGAAGGGCGCGGAGCAGCAGGTATGTACCGTATCCGGCGACCAGGGCGGCCGAGATCGTGATGATGGGCAGCAGGCGCGCGGCTGCGCTGGGTTCGGGCACGGGCGGAGCGGGCGTCACTGGCGGCGTGCCTGCTGCGGGCGAGGGCGCCGTGCCGGTGCCGGGGGGCGGGGCAGGCGGGTTCCAGCGGCCGGTCTGCGGATCGAACACCAGGCCAGCGGCTGCGGTCCGGGCTGAGCTGGGTGCTTCCTGACTGGCTGGGGAGAAGGCGCCGCCTGCGGGGCTGGGCTGCTGGTTTTGCGCGCCGGGGCCGTAGGCCAGGAGCAGCCAGATCAGCAGCCCTGACAAGGTGAGTGCCCCCATCGAGCGGGTCCAGCCGGCGTCGCTGCCCAGCACGCCGTCGCCGAGGAACATGAGCAGCAGCACCACCAGGGCCGCCAGCGACTTCGGCTCGTGCTCCCGCAGAGCGCGCAGGAGCGGCATCTGGCCGCCGGGGCCGGGCAGGAGCAGCGTCGCGATGAGGTAGACGGTCAGCCCGATGGTCATGACGAGCGAGGCGACGACGAAACCCACCCGCACGAGCACGGGGTCGAGTCCGTACCGGCGGGCGATTCCCGCGCACACGCCGGATAGCACGCGCCCTTCACGGGGCCGTGTGATGCCTGCGTTCTCGATGGCGCCGGCAAGGCGGTTGAGCGGGGACGGTGCTGCGGGCGGCATATCCTCAGCCTGGCCGGAATACGGCCGGGCGTCCATGAGGATCGACCCTGAACGATCCCCGCCTGCCCTCGGGGTAGACCCTGGAAGCTCACAGCCGGGCTGGGCGTGATCGCGCTCGCCTGCCACGATGGTGACATGCCTGAGCCGACCATGCCCAGCGCGGCGCCCGCGTGGCATGCCCGTACGGAGCGGATCACCCGCCCGGATAAGGGGCGTGTCTTCGCCGGGGTGTGCCTGGGCACCGCCGAGCACCTCGGCGTCCCGGTCATGGCGGTGCGCTGGGTGGCCGCGCTCAGTTCGTTCCTGGCCGGGGCGGGGCTGTACGCCTACGTCCTGTTGTGGGTGTTCACGCCCGTCGAGTCGCGCCCGGACCCCGGCGACGCCGGGGACGACGAGGCCCGTCAGCGCACCCGGCGTTCCAGCGGAGTGCGCCTGGTGGCGCTGGGAATCCTGGCCGTCCTGGCCGCCGTGGTGATGTCGTCGCAGCAGTCGGGCTGGGGCGGCAGCACCGCGACCACAGTGCTCATCGGCGTGGGCGCGATGGTGTCGGGGCTGTACCTGGCCTGGGCGTACCTGGAGCGCCTGGAGCTGGACCGGGCCAGCGCCCGCCGTCGCAGCCGCCGCGTGCTGCCCTGGCTGATCCCCATCTCCGGGGTGCTGCTGGTGGTGACCGGGGCGGTCACGCTGGCCAGCACCCAGGGTGTCCAGCTGTCCTCCGATGTGCTCATCGCCACTGCGGCCGTGCTGGCCGGGATCGCGATCGTCGTCATGCCGTGGGGGGTGCGGGCCTGGCACCGGTTCGTGGCCGAGCAGGAAACCCGCATCCGGGAGACCGAGCGCGCCAATATCGCCGCCCACCTGCACGATTCGGTGCTGCAGACGCTGGCGCTGATCCAGCGCACGGACGACATCGCCCGGGTGAAGGTGCTCGCCCGGGCCCAGGAGCGGGAGCTGCGGACCTGGTTGTACGGCGGCGCGCAGAACGCCCCCGAATCCCTCGCCGCAGCGGCCGCCGAGGCCGCGCACGAGGTGGAGGAGCTGCACGGCGTGCCCATCGACGTGGTCGTCACCGGTGACCGCCCGCTGGACGAGGCTTCCCGGGAGCTGGTGCGGGCGCTGCGGGAGGCCCTGCTCAACGCCGTCCGGCACGGGGCCCCGCCGGTGTCGGCGTATCTTGAGGTCGGGAGCAGGCAGGTGGAGGCCTTCGTGCGCGACCACGGCCCCGGTTTCGACCTGGACGAGATCGGGCCTGACCGGCTCGGCGTGCGCGGTTCGATCATCGGCCGGATGGAGCGGGCCGGGGGGCGGGCGCGGATCCGCCGCCTGGAGGACGGCACCGAGGTCGAGCTCACCCTGGAAGTCGACGATCCGGGGCCTGTCCCGGAGGCCCGGGACGCCGCCCCGCCGGCTGAGGACCGGCCGGCTGAGGACCCGCCCGCCGGCCCGGACGCTGATCCCGTGACGGATACGACGAAGGAGACGATCCCGTGACCGCACCCCAGCCGCCGGAGCAGGTGCCGAGCATCCGGCTGGTCCTGGTCGATGACCATCGCATGTTCCGCACGGGCGTGCGCAGCGAGCTCGCCGAGGCGGCCGCTGCGGCGACGGGCGAGGCTCCCCGGCTGGAGGTGGCTGGCGAAGCCGCGGACGTGGAATCCGCGATCTCCGTGGTGACCGCCGCCCGGCCCGATGTCGTGCTGCTCGATGTGCATCTGCCCGGCGGTAACGGGCACGGGGGCAGTGACGTGATCGCCGGGTGCCGCGCCGTGATGAGCCGGTCCGGCCAGCCGGTGCGGTTCCTGGCGCTGTCGGTGTCCGATTCGG
>CAMCQD010000292.1 GCA_945876925.1 uncultured Dermatophilus sp. | reverse complement strand
GGCTGACCTGGTGGAGCCTGGGGATCGCGGTGTCGTTCGCGCTGGCCCTGGCGTACATCATGAACCTCGGCGACCATGTGCTGGAGACGCCGATCAGCGCCATGCTCATCCTGGGGGTCTCCTCGCCGGAGATCGCAGCCACCGTCCGGGTGGCGATGACGCTCATCGGCGCCGGGGTGGGGATCGTGTTCACGTTACTGCTGCCTCCCCCGGTGCTGGCCGCCGGGGCCCCTGACTCGGTGCGGGCGGTCTCGGCACGTACCGCGGCGGCGCTGCGCCGTACCGCCCGGGAGCTCCCCGGCGGGGGCGGGCCGGGCCGGTTCGACGCCTGGATCCGCGGGGTGCACCGCACGATGCCGCTGGTGGCCGCGGCCGACGCCGAGCTGACTGAGTCTGAGCACCGGCGCCGGTTCAATCCCAGGGCGATCGGCCACGACGGGGCGATCCCGGTGCTGCGCGCGGGCCTGGCGTCGCTGGACCGGATCATCCTGGCGATCAGGTCCGCGCTCATGTCGCTGCAGGCGTGCTTCCCGGGGGAGAGCGAGATGTCCGCCCGTGACCGCGAGCTCGCCGGCGCCTTCGCCGTCGTCTTCGACGGGCTGGCCGACGCGGTCGATTCCTATGGCGAGTTCGTCCTGTTCGAGGCCGCCGGCGAGCACGAACGGGCGCTCGCGCAGCTGTCCGTCACGGCGGGGGCGGCCGGTGAGACCCGCGCCTTCCTCGGCCCCGGACGCCAGCGGCGGGCTGCTGCACCCGGCCGTGGTCGCCGGGGTTGAGCAGGTGCTCTTCGAGCTCAGCCCGCAGCGGCAGCGTGAGCGGCTGGCCGACTGGCGTGCCCGCCAGGCCGCTGCAGGGGCGTTCCGGGCCCCGCAGGCCCTCGACCGGGCGTGGCTGCGCCGGCGCGGCGGAGCAGGCGGGCCGGCGCGTCCCGAGGCGCCCATCGGCCCGCCCACCCTGGCGATCAGCTACCGCGAGGTCCGGGACGCCCGCGAGCTTGAGCCAGGCGATGTCCGCCCCGCCCGCGAGCCGCGTCCGCCCGGCGCGGACGAGGACCCCGCGGCCGGCGCGGAGTGAGGGGCAGCTGATCCGCGGCGCTGACCGGCGCCCGCAACGTCCCCCGCCGCCGGGAAGGAGCCCCGGCGCCGCCTGGCACCGCCGGGCATGGGAGCGCCGGGGAGCCGTTCCCGCCCCTGGCGCACCGCCGCCCCCGCGCTGCCGGTGCATAGGGCAGCGCGGGGGCGGGCTGGCGGCGGCGTCGCCTGGCCGGTGCGTTCTTACCTGGCCAGCAGCGACATCCAGCGCTTGTACTCAGCGGATGCCTTCGGGCTGCTGGTGAACAGGTCCGAGCGGATGTAGCTGGCCGACTCCTGGAAGTACGTCTCGAAGGCGATCCATTCCTGGTTCTGCTTGAGCCAGTCGTAGACGAAGCGGATGTACTGCGGGTTGTCCCCGCCGCTGGCGGCGTTGGCCGGGGCCACGCCCCACTCCGGCAGGGCGAACTTCTTGCCCTTGGACTTAGCGAAGTTCAGCCAGTGGTTCCAGCCGTATTCGCCGTCGCGGTGCTTGGCGATGTTCGCCGCCGAGGTGTAGCCGGGCCACCAGTCGTAGGCGTCGATGCCGACGATGTCGACGTACCCGTCACCGGGCCAGAACATGGCCGCGTCCTTGGTGCCGGTCTGCCCGGCCCCTTCGTTCGGGTTCCACACGATGCGCAGGCCGGGAGCGACCGAGCGCATGGAGGTGACCGCGTGCCGGAAGGCCGAGATCCACTGGTCCCGGGTGGCCGGCGTGGCCGCGTAGTACCAGCCGGGCAGGTTCATCTCCCAGCCGGGGCGCACGTAGGCGGTCGGGTACCTGGCGGCGAGCACGCGGGCGAACTGCTTCCACTGCTCGTTGTAGCCACCGCGGGCTGCGGTGGACAGGTTGCCGTTCTTCGGCCACATCGGCATGCCGACGTTGAGGGTGCCGGTGAACCCGGCCGGGATCCGGGTGGAGTCCATCCACCACGTGCTCATGATCGAGTTCCACGAGTCGCGGGTCGGGAACACGGCGATGACGTCGCTGGCCCGGCCGCGCTGCCGGTCGATCTCGGTGGCCACGGTGGCCTTGTGCATCGGGAACACGCCCGAGTCGAAGAGCAGCCCGCTGGGACGGGTCGTGCCCGCCGGGGTGACGGGCGCCGGAGCGGCCGTAGGAGCCGGGGCAGACGTGGACGTCGGGGCGGACGTTGCCGCCGGGGCAGGGGCGGTCTCGCCGGGGGTGAATACCCGGGCGACCACGATCGCCGAGATCACGGCGTGATCGGCCCGGTTGCGGGTGCGCAGGTTGAGCCGGCCGTCGCGCACCGTCACCGGGAAGCTGCGGTCGTAGGCGGCGTTCTTGCCCACGGCCCGGTAGATGTCCACGTTCTTCAGCTTGGTGCTGCCCTCGGCCACGACGTCGAAGACCCGCTGCCCGGCGCGGTCCCAGAAACCCTCGCGCATCTTCAGGGTCACCTGGTACGTGCCGTTGGGTACCGCCTTGGACCAGCCGCTGAAGCGCAGGAACTCGGGCCGGTAGAGCACGTCGCTGGTGGTGTTCCTGATGTCCTGGGTCGCGGGGATCAGGTCGACCAGGTCGCCTCCGGAGAAGCCGGACCGGGCGGCGAAGACGTTGCCGGCGGCGTCGGTGACCTTGTGCGGGTACACCGTCATCCGGGTGATGACCTTGCTGGTGACCTTGCTCGCCGCGGGCGCAACCGTGGCAGCGCTGGCTGCCGGGGCCTGGGCCGGGGGCAGGGCGACGAGGGCGCTGACGCCCAGGGCGAGGGTCACGGCGCGGGCGGTGGCGGCCGTGCGGACAGGGAATTCGGGCATGTGAAAGGGGCTTTCGCGTCGGGGGGTAGGACGCCCGCCCATTGCGTCCGGGTAGGGACGCCAGGCGGGAAACCCGCCCGTTCGCGTTGTGTGCACAGGAACCGGGCGGGAGCTGCCCGTCGCTGGACGGGACAGCCCACCCATCGCTCGCGCCGGGATGGTGCTGAGGTGATCCGGTCACTGGTGCGCGGCCGACTTGAACGAGCGCCACCAACTGCGCGGCCTGGCCGGCCGGTGGCGCGCTCCCGGCTGGCCGGGCATGGCACGCCGGGGGCGCGGCTGAATCGCTTGTGACTCAACGGCCTTGTACGACTGTTCAATTCGTGCTACCAGCAAGCTCCTCACGGCTGGCTTCAGCCCGGTTGCCAGGGCCGCTAGTTGCATCTAACCGGCCCCGCCGGATCGGGAGAGGTCCGCCATCCGGACACTTCCCGGCAGCCTCCCGGCGGGCCGGCTGCCCGCAGAGGTATCCCTGGCGGGGCGGCTCAGCCGCGCGCCGGGGGGTGGCCCGCGCCGGGGGCCAGCAGCTGGCCGATGGGCTCCAGGGCGCGTTCCCAGCCGTAGATCTCCAGCATGGCCTGCACGGAATCCTCGGGCAGCACCGCGGACCCGGAGTCGAGCTGCTGGCGGATCGCGTCGCAGAACGCCTCAGCGTCCTGGGGGGTCTGCTGGATGACTCCCCCGGGCAGCCCGTCCAGCCCGGAAGCGCCGACCTCGGTGGAGACCGAGGGCAGGCCGTGGGCGATGTACTCCAGCAGCTTGATCCGCGATCCGCCGCCCTCCAGCAGGGGGGCCACGCCGAGGCGGGCGTGCTCCAGCAGCGGGCGCATGCT
>CAMCQD010000291.1 GCA_945876925.1 uncultured Dermatophilus sp. | reverse complement strand
AACACGACCGCTGGACCACCCTGGTCCGCGGCTCCGGGCTCACCGACGAGCAAGCACAAGCCGTCATCGACTCCGACGCCTTCGGCGCCCTGACCGCGGAACTGCGCCGGGCCGAAGCCAACCACCACAACGTCGAGGCCCTCCTGCCACGCCTCATCAAGGCTCGCGGGTTCGCCGACGCCGACGACATCGCCTCCGTCATCCACCACCGCCTCGCCAACGCCACCACCCGACCCGCCGGCTCCGGCCGCACACGGCAGGCGCCGCGTCTCATCGCCGGGCTGATCCCTGAAGCCGACGGTCCCATGATCCCCGACATGCAACGGGCCCTGGCCGAGCGCCGCCAGCTCATCGAATCCCGAGCAGAAGCCGTCCTCGACACCGCCCTCCACACGGAAGAGCCCTGGGTTACCGCACTCGGCCCGATCACCCCCAGTGGGCGGGAGCGGCAGCAGTGGCGACGGCGAGCTGTGGTGGTCGCTGCCTACCGTGATCGTTACCAGATCACCGACCCGGCACCGCTCGGCACCCAACCAGAGAGCACAGCGCAGAAGATCGACCGCGCCCGGGCCGAAACCGCACTACGAACGCTGACCCGCCCAACCATCGAGAACGAGCGTCGACGTCCCGCCGCCCAGGCGACTCGGCACCTCGACCTGTAACGGCGGTGCACAAAGAAAGGGTCTCGCACCGTCCAAACGGATGGTGCGAGACCCCACAATCTGTCGACCGGGCTACAGCGATCGCTCCGGCGGACCAGCCGCCGGCCCCATATGTTGCGCGAACTCGGCCGACAAGCCCGGACGCTGGGTCACGCGGTCGGCGGTGAGTTGTTCGACGTCGGGAGCGGAGGTGACCAGGTGTGCGTGGCCGGTGCGGAGTAGCTCGTGCGGACCATGACTGGTGGCGCTGGTGACCGGCCCCGGCACTGCACCGACCTGGCGTCCGAGCTGGCGGGCCTCGGACGCCACGCGCAGTGCCCCCGATCGCGCGCCGGCCTCCACGACCACCGTCGCCGCTGACATGGCCGCCAGCAGTCGGGAGCGGGTTAGGAACCGATGCCGCGTCGGCACTGATCCGGGAGGAAGCTCGCTGACCAGTGCACCCACATCACCCACCCGCTCCAGCAAGTCACGGTGCCCGCTCGGGTAGGGGCGGTCCACGCCACCGGCGAGCACCGCGATCGTGTCCCCACCGGCCGCCAACACCGCGCGGTGCACGGCAGCCTCGACACCATAAGCACCACCAGCCACCAGAACACGCTCACGGTTCGCGAGGTCGCCCGCCAGCTCGTCCGCGACATGCTCCCCATACGCGGAAACCGCCCGAGACCCCGTGACCGTCACCAGATCGTTCAACGGTCGAGCCAGGAACGACGTCGTGCCCCGCACGAACAGAACATACGGAGCGCGGTCGCCGAGATCATCCAGCGCCCGGGGCCACTGCCCATCACCCGGAATCAGCGTGGCGATCCCGCTCTCCTCAACCATGCGCAGCCGCTGCTCCAGCCCATCCAGCCTGCCCGGTGAGGTGAGGCGGTCGCGCCACACCTGACCATCAACCCGACCCAGACCAGGCACGGTCATGTCGGTGTCGAGCAGCCCGAGCGTCTCAACCGCACCCACACGCCGCAGCATCCCGCCCGTGACAGGATCATCCGGCTCCGCCAACAGCGACAGCGCTACCCGGGCACGACGCTCATCAACACCAAGACCAGCAACAGCAGACATGACGGCCCCTTCTCGACAGACTTCGCCGAGAAGGTGCGCAAGCGCAGCCCGCGAGCCTCGCCCGGCCGTCAGGCCGTGGGTGGCGGCGAACGTGACAGCATGCGCCGGTCGCGACGCTCAGCAGTGCGGGCTCGTACCAACAGCACTACGCTCACCGGGCCCATGACCAGGAACTTCAACGCGTTCCAGATGCACAGCAGCACCAGCAGGTGGAACCATCCCGGTGCACCGCGGTCAATGAGAATCGTCATGATGTTCGCGACCGCGAGGTACGGGATGGCCAGCAACATCGCCGGCACGCCCCACTTCAGCCCCCGCCGCGTGCGGAGCTTGCCCACCACGATGTTGGTCGGCATGTATCGGTGCAGGAAGTCACGCGTGTGGATGCTGGCGATCCAGATCAGGCGAAACATGAGCACAGTCCTCTCCTCGTCACCGGCGACAAGGAAACAAGAGGACCACTCCGACCGAAGCCATCAGGTCACCCACCGCATCCAACGGTGGGCCACGCAGGTAGAGGCCGCCTACAGGTAACCATACTGCCTGGCAGTCGCGGGGGAAGTGAACCCGCCGCTGTCGCGCGAGGACCGGGGTGTCCACGGCGGCGAGGCTCTCTCGGTTCCCGGTGCTCGCCGCTAAGATGGTGCAAGGGTAACGGCTAGCGGTTCAAGGAGGCAGAGATGGCGCGTGCTGACCTGCTACTTGACCTCGTCGAAGCCGAGAGACGTGGTGACCGAGACCGATTTCGCGTTCTCGTCGAAGCTGTAATCGCTGAGGAGCGAGCCAACCAGCACCACCTTGTCGCCGACCGCTTGTCCGAGCTGATTACAACCACTGGGCAGAGCGCTCCGCGTGACGACCACGCCGCAGCTATGCGCGACCTGATCCAGGAGATCGTTCCTCAACGCCGCTTGGAAGAGCTAGAGCTTGCACCGGTCCCTCGTCGGGTCGTCGCTGAGTTGATTGAAGAGCAAAAGCGTTCCGAGCTGCTCCGCAGCTACGGAATCGAGCCCCGCAATCGACTCCTGTTGTCTGGTCCGCCGGGTAACGGCAAAACCAGCGTCGCCGAGGCGATCGCCTCAGAACTGATGCTGCCCTTCTACGTCATCCGTTATGAAGGAGTGGTCTCAAGCTTCTTGGGCGAAACCGCTGCACGGCTCGACAATGCCTTCGAGTTCGCACGGACGCGCCGTTGCGTCCTGTTTTTCGACGAACTTGACACCATCGCTAAAGAGCGATCGGACGAGCACGAGACAGGAGAGATCAAGCGCGTGGTTTCGACACTGCTGCTCCAGATCGACCGGCTGCCTCCGCATGTCCTTCTAGTCGGGGCGACAAACCACAGCGAGCTTCTCGACCGGGCAGCATGGCGACGCTTCCAGATCCGCGCCGAACTCGAACCACCCAGCCGTGCTCAAGCGACACGCTTTCTCGAACGCCTCGCCGCCCGGCTGGGCGGTGATCTCGGATTTGCCCCGCGCACTCTGGCGGACAAACTTGCGGGAGCTAGCTTCTCCGAACTGGAAGAGTTCGCTCTCGACGTGCGTCGCAGGGCAGTCCTCGAACTCCCCGACAGCAACCTCCGGAAGATCGTCCAAGAACGTCTGGAGCACAGACGAGATCAGGCGACGGGATGACGGCCGAACCTCGGCCCCTCCTGGCATTCGGGCCACCAAAGGTTGCAGGCCGACCAAAACAGAAAACACGCGATCTGCCACGCTTGTCCAAACCAACCAGCGGCAGGCAGGGCGCACGCCTGACACCGCAATTTGGTGAACTGCGCTCGGCGTTCGATGCCGAGCGCGCACGTCTCTCGCCTGACACGCCGGACGAGGTAGATCCGGCCTTGGTAGTGGTCTTTGACCTCGCTGGCAGCGTCACGGATTTCCGCAACGCGATCGACAAAGTTGACGGGCTGGAGTTCTTGTCTGAATTGATCGGGGAGCAATCTGACCCTG
>CAMCQD010000290.1 GCA_945876925.1 uncultured Dermatophilus sp. | reverse complement strand
TGATGAAGAACGGGTTGTCGCCGTTGCCGCCCGACTCCTCCTTGGCCACGCCCCACTCCGGGACGACCAGGCCCTTGCCGTGCTTGCGCGCGAAGGTAGCGACATCGGCGATGCCCGGGCCGTTGCTGGGGCTGACCGCCTGCTTCCATTCGCTGGCGTCGGTCGCCCCGACGGTGTTCCAGTCGTACACGTCGACGCCGACGACATCGACGACGTCGTCGCCCGGGTAGAGCCTGGTGAGGGCGTCCAGGCGGTTGCTGCCGCCCTTGAGGCCGTAACCGGCGCTGACATCGAAGCCGATGACGAACTTGGGCGACACGCCGCGCATCACCTTGGCCACGCGCCGGAAGGCAGCCTTGAAGTCCTCGGCGTTGTCAGCGGTGCCCTGCCACGGGTACCAGTCCCCGTTCGCCTCCCAGCCGATCCGGACGATGGCGTTGCCGCGCCCCTTGGACTTCAGGTCGCTGGCGATCTTGGCGAAGGTGGCGTCGTGCTTGCCGGCGGCCACGTCGGCGAGGCTGGCCGAGCCGTCACCCGGCAGCAGGGGCATGCCGTACATGAGCGTGCCGGGGAACTTAGAGTAGGTGTCGATGTGCCAGGTGGAGGACTCCATGTCCTTCCAGCTGCCCCGTTCCGGGTACGTCATGGCCACGTCGGTGGGGGTACCCCGCCACGCGCCGAACGCCGTAGTGCGGTCGTCGCTGAGCTTACCGCCGGTCCACGCGCCCGAACGCCAGGGCAGCGAGGAGCGCTTCGCCGGAAGGTCGCTGACTTTACCGGCCACGACCCC
Source organism: uncultured Dermatophilus sp. (assembly GCA_945876925.1). GTDB lineage: Bacteria > Actinomycetota > Actinomycetes > Actinomycetales > Dermatophilaceae > Dermatophilus. The sequence continues at coordinate 2,901 of CAMCQD010000290.1, read as the reverse complement.
AGCGGCCGGTGCGGTCCGCGCCGCTGGAACGGCGCTCGCGGACACGGTACTCAGGACGACCGCGCCTGCGGTCATGGCGGCCACGACGGCCGAGGTCATGGCGATGCCAGCCCGATTCATATGTTGTTCTCCCCTTCGGTGTTTTCCGCCGGATCCGGCGAGGTCCCCCTACATGTGCGCTGAGACACAGCTCGGAAAGCGCTAAGGATTGCTTCGCCTGAAAACTACGAAGCCCGGGAGGCCCCACACCGCCACCCACATCACCACAACCGACCCACAGAGGCGCGAAATCACTTATGAATGTTCGGAATTGGCTGATGTGACGAGAAACACGACAACCGGCTGGCGGTTACGCCCTCAGCGGCGCTGCCATTTGATGCCCTTGCGGCTGAGCCGCTCCTCGACCACATCGGGCGCATCCGGCACCCCCGCGGCGTACTCACGGAGCATCTCCTCGATGACCGTGGTAAGCGGCACGCCCTCCATCTCGGCGCGAGCGTGGGCGTACGCCATCGTGCGTTCGGGAAGCCGGAAAACCGATGCCTTCTTCGGCCCGCCCTCGGCAGGAAGATCATCGGGCACGCCCGCGCGCCTCCCGCGTGACTTGGGCACCCCGGCGAGCTCAACCCGGCGGCGGCGCCGCATGACGCCCAGAGCCTCATCCGCGGTGATGGGACCGCGCCCCTCGAACCAGTCGAGGGGTTTGAGCTCACCGGGTAGCGCCTCGTCCCGGCGCGGTTCGCGCACGTTCGACATCGTTCCTCCCGATGTTGTCGATAGCTGAAGCTGGCTTCAACGCCCTGGTCAGGACCCGGGCCGTACTTTCGCAGGACACTAGGCGACGGGTGCCCGCCACCGCATCCGCATACCCGGCAACCACAGCGGCGGCCCGGGAAACCCCTGCCTGAGCCGTCTATTCACTGCTGAAATGGCGTGCGATGGCGGCGGCGGCATCCAGGAACGCGTTCTGTGTGGGTCGGGCCATCTGCTCCCACCGCATCTGGGCACCGTCGGCGATGTGCGGGTCGGCGGGCACGAGGATGACGTCCCCGGTCCGGCCGAGGTAGTGCCGCACGGCCTCCTTGTCGATCTGGTGGCTGACCGAGTCCTTGGCCACCAGCACGACCACCGAGCGGCGCGCCAGATCCTCGAACCCGTTCTTGGAGAGCCACTGGACCGTCTCGGCGGCCCGCCGGGCACCGGTGATCGACCAGGAGGCGGGGATGACCGCGGTGTCGGTATGGGAGAGCACTCCGCGCATCACCGGATGCGACACCCCCGTGCCGCAGTCGACGTTGATGAGCGAGTAATACGTGCTGACCACATCGAGCACGGTCTCGAAATCCGCCCCGCTGAGGGAGTCCCCGAGCATCGGGTTGGGCTCGCCCGGGAGCACGGTGAGCCGGTCGGCCGCGACGGTGTACCGGGAGAGGTCATCCAGGCTGGAGATCTCACCGGCGTCCCGGGCTAGCGCGGCGATACCGCTGCTGGCGTGCCCGAGCAGCCGCTCGGCCAGATCCCCGGCGTCGGGATTGGCGTCCACCGCGAGCACCGGATCGGCGCGCAGATCGGCCATCGCCAGCGAGGTGGCAGCGGTGACGGAGGTCTTGCCGATACCGCCCTTGAGGCAGAAGAAGGCGACGACGTGCCGGCGCCGCAGCGGGGCAGCGATCTGCCGCTCACGCTCACGCGAACGCAGTTCCCGGGGTGAGGGGCCCGGGGTCCACCGTCCGGAGGTGAGGTCGGAGGCCAGGGCACGCCACCCCGAGCGGGGGCGCAGCCGCGCATTGGCGATCAGCGGCCGGTCGAACCGGTCCGGCGAGAGCATCTCAGCGCGCTTGCGGCGCGAGCGCACCGGCCCCCCGACCGGCGCGAACCCGTTCACCTGGAGCCCGGCGGCCCGCTCGCCGGGCTTGCGGACGTTCACCGGGTCGGTGACGGGCATGGGAGTGCTGAGGAGGGTAGGAGCACGATGCTTGGGCCGCGGGTAGGCGGACTCGGAACGGGCGCGCTGCTGTATCGACGCCGGATCACTCGGATCAGCCGCCGGAGAGGGGGTTCCCTGGGCTTCTACGTGGTTACTCATCGCCTCGCCGCGTCAGGATGCAGCGGCGCGAGCGCGTTCGCGGCGCCGGGCCGCGGCGTTGTGCCCGCGGCATTCGTCGCAGCGGCAGCCACGCCGGTAGGTATTCAGCGAGCCGGCTCCCTTCGGGTGCGTCGGCGTGCGATCGCGGTCGGCGCCGCCCCGCCGGATCGGCACCGAGACCGAGCGGGCGCTGGGCCGCGCGGCGGCGATCAGCTCGGGGAAGCGCTCCCTGCGCTGGCGCGTGGTCATCGACGCCCGGTAGCCGATGTCATCCATCCGCAACGCCGCCACCAGGCACGCTTCCCACAGCGGGCAGGAGTCGCAGATGGCCCGCAGATGCCGCGGCACCCGGTCCTCTTCATACTCCGGCGTCCAGTCGTTAGCGGAGATCCCGGTTGAGGTCGACCGGCAGGCCGCAGCTCCCTCTAGCCGCAGCGGGTCGTTCTCCAGCCGGGCCTTGATGGAGTTCATCGACAACCCGCTGGCGCCCCCGGGCTCGGTAAGCCGGGTGGTCGCCCGATCATCAGTCATGGTCCGCATCTGTCCCCCCACGAACATGCGTTGTTCTTCTGCCTCCAACGCCGTAGAGTCTGGGTAAGCAGCGCTGCTGTCGTCAAGATGCGCATCTGTACAACCGTCCAGATGGACGTTCCGCGAACCAGTCATGGCGAGCTCCTGATACCCCTCCCGACAGACGCCCGGGACGAGAGCAGCAGCACTTCAAACCGGCGTCGAACAGGTGCGACACAGTTGGACAGTCGATTGGATTCTCTTGTTGGACAGGCGATCAAGACGATATGTTCAATAACGCTGCC
>CAMCQD010000289.1 GCA_945876925.1 uncultured Dermatophilus sp. | reverse complement strand
CGGAGAGCTGGGAGGGATAGGCGCTGACCTTGCCGGCCATGCCCACCCGGTCGAGCAGTTCCGCCGCCCGGGCCCGGGCCTGTTCCCGGGGGATGCCCTTGACGTGCACCGGGGCCTCGGTGATGTTGTCGATCACGGTCTTGTGCGGGAAGAGGTTGAACCGCTGGAAGACCATGCCGATGCCGCGGCGCTGGGCGGCGATCCGCTTGTCGCCCAGCCGGTGCAGTATCCCGGCGCGCTCCTCGTAGCCCATGAGCTCGCCGTCGACCCAGATCCGGCCGCCGTCGATGGTCTCCAGCTGGTTGATGCAGCGCAGGAAGGTCGTCTTGCCCGAGCCGGAGGGGCCCAGCAGGCACACCACCTCGCCGGCGTCGACGGTCAGGTCGATGCCGGCGAGCACCTGCGAGCGCCCGAATGACTTGGTCACGTTGACGGCCTCGACCAGGTGCGCCGCGGGCGCCGGGGTGCTGTCCGGTGCGTTCATCAGTGACTCCCCGTCACGCCCATGAGCCGCTCGACCTCCTGGTCGCGGGTGATCTCGTCCTTCTCGGCCCCGAAGCCGCGCCCGAAATGCCGTTCGAGGTAGAGCTGGGCAACCATGAGGACGCTGCAGACGACGAGGTACCACGTGACCGCAGCCACGTAGCTGGGCATGATCTTGAAGGTGCGGTTGGCCACCACCTGAGTCTGGTAGAACAGCTCGGTCACGATCGGCACCGCAGTCAGCAGCGAGGTGTCCTTGACCATCGCGATGGTCTCATTGCCGGTCGGCGGCACGATCACCCGCATGGCCTGCGGCAGCACGATGCGCCACATGGCCTGGCGCGGCGACATCCCCAGTGCCCTGGCGGCCTCGGCCTGCCCGGGGTCGACCGACAGGATCCCGGCCCGCGCGATCTCGGCCATATAGGCCGCCTCGGACACCCCCAGCCCGATCATGCCCAGGAAGATCGAGCTGGAGAAGGAGTTCACGTCCAGGCTGAAGAACGTGAAGTCCGTGGACAGGTTCAGCACGGAGGCAATCTGCTGCCCGAACGGCAGCCCGAGATGCAGCTGCGGGTACAGGTAGCCCACGCCGGTGCCGAGCACGGCCAGCAGCACGATCCGCGGGATGGACCGGAAGAACCACGTGTAGGCGGCGGCCACCCAGCGCAGCACGGGATTGTCCGACAACCGCATCACGGCCAGCAGCACCCCGAAGGAGACGCCGATGATCATCGCCCCGACGGTGCAGGCCACCGTGCCCTTCCACAGCCCCTCGATGACCGGCCGGTAGTTCATGACGCTGAGCGCGAAGCCCAGTTCCCAGCGCGGATTGGTCAGCAGCGAGGAGACCATCATGGCCAGCACGACGACGATCGCCCCCACCGCGACCCAGCGCAGCGGGTGCCGCACCGGGCGGGCCTCGATCGGCCCGGGGCGGTCCTGCGGGGCGGCGCTCACGGGTTGACCGGGAAGGTGCTGACGGAGCCGCCCCGGTTGCTCCACTTGTCCAGGATCGCGTCGTAGGTGCCCTCGGACTTCAGCTGGGCCAGCGCCTGGCTGATCGCCTCGGCGAAGCGCGTCTCGGACCGGGGCACGACGAACCCGTAGGGCGCGGCATCGTAGATATCACCTATCTGCTCCAGCGAATCACCGGTCTGGGCGATGGCGTAGGCCGCCACCGGGGAATCGGCCAGCATCGCGTCCGCCTTGCCGGAGACGACATCGGCGGTGACCTTGGTCTGCTCCTGCTCGGTGAGGATCCGGATGGCAGCCTTGCCGGCGGCGGCGCAGGCCTTGCTCCGGGCCTCGATGTCGTCGACCTGCACGGTGCCGCGCTGCACCGCGACGGCCAGCCCGCAGGGCGAGGCCGGATTGACGTTGCGGGGGTTGCCCCGGGGCGCCGCCCACGCGGTGCCGGCCCGGAAGTACTGCACCATCGTGACGGCCTTCTTGCGCTCGGCGTTGATACTCAGCGAGGAGACGCCGGCATTCCACTTGCCGCTGGAGACCCCCAGCACGATGCCGTCGAAGGCGGCATTGCTGAACGTGGCCTGCACTCCGAGCTTGGCGGCGACGGCACGGAACAGCTCCACCGCGAAACCCTGCATAGTCTTGCCGTCCGCGCCGATGAACTCGTTCGGTGGGTACGAGCCATCCGTACCCACCTGGATGGTCCCGGACTGCCGGATGGGCTCGGGCACCATCGCCGCCAGCGCCGGATCGGCCTTCACCTCAGGGATGTTCGTGGCATTACCGCTAGCGGTCTCCTGCGGGGAAGCATCCGCCGGGCCCAGCGTGTCCGAGCCGCAGGCGGCCATGAGAACGGTGAGCGCCGCGACGCCGCCGCAGGCGATGACGCGGCGCGCGGACTGAGCGTGGATCACGAAGGAACCTCCCGGGGGATGTGCGACTGCGCACATGGTGCCACGGCCGGGCAGGTGAGATGGCGCACTTCCTCATCTGCCGGACTACCTGGCGCCGGCCCGGGCTGCCCACGGGAAGCGGGCACGCCCGGCACCTGGTAAGACCGACGTCATCAGCCCCGCGGGCACCCGGCGCGATGGGACAATGAGCATCCAGTGCCATCAGCGGCATCGCCGTCCGCCCGGAACCGGCACCGGGACGGAAAGCGTCACCCGCGCCCGGGCTGATCCCGCCCGGCACGAGGAACACCCGGCGACCGCACGACGCGCGCACCCGTATCCGGTGACGGTATGCGCCACGAGGGGGACGAGGACGACCACCATGGCCAAAGCGACGACGAGAGCCATCGTCTGGCAGGACGACCCGCGCAGGATCCTGCGGGCGGGCCCCGGCTTCGATCTGGCCAGCGCCGACCTGAGCGCCACGCCGGGGTGGCCCGGCGTGAAAGCCGAGGCCGCCGAGCACATGGCCAGGCGCGGCGCGCTGCTGGGCGAGCTGCAGGAACGGCTGTACGCCCACGGCAGGACCGGCGGCACCCGGCGGATCCTCGTCGTCGCGCAGGGCATCGACACGGCCGGTAAATCCGGGGTGAGCCGGCACGTGCTCAGCTACGCCGACCCGCAGGGAGTGCAGCTGCGCTCCTTCGGGGTGCCCACCCCCCAGGAGCGGGAGCACCACTACCTGTGGCGGATCGAGCAGGCCCTCCCCCGCCCGGGCTACATCGCCGTGTTCGACCGCAGCCACTACGAGGACGTCCTGGTGGCCCGGGTCGATTCGCTGGTCCCCGAGGAGGTCTGGCAGGCCCGCTACGAGGAGATCAACGCCTGGGAGGCGCAGCTGGCCGCCTCCGGCACGACCGTGGTCAAGCTGGCGCTCATGATCGACCGGGACGAGCAGGGCGTGCGCCTCATGGACCGGATCGACCGGCCCGACAAACGCTGGAAGTACAGCCCCGGAGACGTGGGCACCCGGCTGAAGTGGGACGCCTACCAGGAGGCCTACCAGGCTGTCTTCCAGAAGACCTCGACCAGCCTGGCGCCCTGGTACGTCATCCCGGCGAACCGGCGCTGGTACGCCCGGCTCGCCATCATCGAGATCCTCACCCGCACCCTGCTCGACCTGCACCTGGACTGGCCCCGGGCCGCCTTCGACGTGGAAGCCGAACGGGGCCGGCTGGCCGCCACCATGAGCGAGGACAGCCTGCGCGCCTCAGCCGAGCAGAGCCGGCAGCGGGTCATCTCGGCCCTCAAGGCCCGGCGCCGCCTGAGCCGGGCGGTGTCCGGGCCCG
>CAMCQD010000288.1 GCA_945876925.1 uncultured Dermatophilus sp. | reverse complement strand
AGCAGCGGGTCGCCATCGCCCGGGCGCTGGCAATGGACCCCAATCTCCTGCTCTTCGACGAGCCGACCTCGGCGCTGGACCCCGAGCTGGTCGGCGAGGTGCTCCAGGTGATGCGCGACCTGGCCGGGGCCGGTACCACGATGATCGTGGTGACTCACGAGATGAGCTTCGCCCATGACGTAGCCGACCGGGTCGCCTTCATGGACGGCGGCGTCATCGTGGAGCAGGGCTCGGCCCGGGAGGTCATCGACCATCCCGCCAGCCCCCGCGCCCGGCAGTTCTTCGCCCGCACCGCCCGCGACTGACGATCCGGGCGTCCCGGCCCGGGCTGCCCGGGCGGGCCGGGACGCCTAGGGTGGCCGGGTGATCCTGTATTCGTCCCGGCCCGGGCACCGCGCGGGCCAGATCGCCGCCGACCTGTTCATCGTGCTGTGGGTGAGCGGCTGGGTGCTGGCCGGGCGGACGGTGACCGCCCTGGTCTCGGCTCTGGCCGTCCCGGCGTATTCGCTGCAGTCGGCCGGGGCTGCGGCCGAGCAGCGGCTCTCGGCGATCAGCGCCCGGGTGGCGGAGGTGCCCGTGGTCGGCCAGCGGCTGTCTGAGGCGTTCGCGGCGGCGTCCGGTTCCGGCGGGGGAGTGACGTCCTCGGCGCAGGAACTGGCCGCAGGCATCGAGCGGCTCGGGGTGCTGCTCGGGCTGACCACAGCCGGGACGCCGATCGTCATGGCCGTGCTGCCCTGGCTCGTGACGCGCGGGCGATTCATCTCCCGGGCGGTCAGCGCCCGGCAGCTGGTCCGCTCCGGGGGCGGGATGTCCCTGTTCGCGCTGCGGGCGCTGACCCGGCACCGCCCGGCGGAACTGCTGCGCGTGCACCCCGACCCGGCAGCGGCGTGGCGTGCCGGTGACCCGGAGGCGATTTCGGCCCTGGCCAGGATGTACCTGCGCGATGCGGGGGTCCTGGCCCGTGATGTGCCCGGCGCGGATACCCCGGGCGGCACCGGTCCGGCGTAGCGTGGATAACGGGGCTGCTGACCGGCCCGGGCGCTGCCCGGCGCCGGACCCGGCGGCCGCCGTCATCTCCGGCCGCTCAACCCGAGCCGGCCAGCGACCGCGGGAGTGCACCCATGTCACAATCCACTGCCGGCCCCGGGCCGGCGCGCAGCGCGCAACGGGTCGTCGAGGCGCTTGAATCCCAGGGCGTCCGCTGGGTCTTCGGAGTGCCCGGGGCCAAGGTCGACCAGGTCTACGATGCCCTGCTCGACTCCGGCATCCAGCTGGTGGTGTGCCGTCACGAGCAGAACGCGGCCTTCATGGCCGCGGCGGTCGGCCGGCTCACCGGCATCCCGGGCGTCGCCTTAGTGACCAGCGGGCCGGGGACGTCGAACCTGGTCACCGGCCTGGTCACGGCGACTACCGAGGGCGACCCGATGGTCGCGCTGTGCGGTGCGGTCGGGCGCGCTGACCGGCTCAAGCGCACCCACCAGACGATGGAGGCGGCGGCGCTGCTGGCCGCGGTGACCAAGTGGACTGGTGAGGTCAACGCCGCGAGCAACGTGCCCGAGGCGATGGTCAATGCCTTCCGGCGGGCCAGCGTCATGCCGCGGGGCGCCACCGCACTGGTGCTGCCCGCCGACGTGCTGGCCACGCCGACGAGCGTGCAGGTGCCCGAGCAGCTGCCCGCGCCCAGCCTGGGCCCGGCCCCGGCGGAGGCGATCGCGCAGGCGGCCGCGCTCATCCGCGAGGCCGAGTTCCCGGTCGTGCTGGCCGGGCTGCGGGCCGCGTGCACGACCGGTACCCAGGCGCTGCACGAGCTGGTCCGGGTCACCGAGCTCCCGGTGGTGGAGACCTTCCAGGCGGCCGGGATGCTCGGGCGGGGTAACGTCTCGCACTTCCTGGGCCGGGTCGGGCTGTTCCGCAATCAGCCCGGCGATGTCGTCCTGGACCGGGCCGATGTGGTGATCACCATCGGCTACGACGCGGTGGAGTACGAGCCCGCGCTGTGGAACCGCGAGGGCGAGCGCACCATCATCCACATCGACGAGGCCGAGATCGACGTCTGGTACCGGCCCGCGCTGGAACTGCGGGGCGATATCCCGGACCCGGTGACCGCGCTGGCCGGGAAGCTCAGCGGGCTGGTCCTCGCCCCGCCGACCCGGGCGGTGGTCGATGCCGAGCGGGCCCGCCTGGCCGAGAACGACATCGTGCCCGAGCATGACGATTCCCGCGGCCTGCACCCGACCGAGGTGTGCCTGCGGCTGCGGGAGCTGCTGCCCGACGAGGCCACCGTCACCTGCGATGTCGGCTCGCACTACATCTACATGGCCCGCCACTTCCGGACGTACCATCCGCGCAGCCTGCTGTTCTCCAACGGCCAGCAGACCCTCGGCGTGGCGCTGCCCTGGGCGATCGCTGCCTGCCTGGTCCGTCCGGAGGCCCCCGTGGTGTCGGTCTCCGGCGACGGCGGGTTCCTGTTCTCGGCGATGGAACTGGAGACCGCGGTCCGGCTGGGCTGCAACCTCACTCACGTGGTGTTCAATGACGGCACCTATGACATGGTCGCCTTCCAGCAGGTGAAGAAGTACGGCCGGACCAGCGGGGTGCAGCTGGGGCACTACGACGTGGTCCGTTACGCCGAGGCGTTCGGGGCCCGCGGGCACCGGGTCACCAGCGGCCAGGACCTGGCCGGGGTGCTGTCGGCGGCGCTGTCCGAGCCGGGGGTGTCGGTGGTCGACGTCCCGGTGGACTACCGGCAGAACCTCGCTGAGCTAGCCGCCGACCTGCAGGAAGGAGTCCTCCAATGACGCGATCCCAGCCCGGTGCCGGCCCGGCCGCGACCACGCCGGTCATCCGGCACGAGGTGTTCCAGACCAGCCTGATGAGCGCCCTGCTCGACGGCATCTACGACGGTGAGATGACCGTCGCCGAGCTGCTCGGGCACGGCAACTTCGGCCTGGGCACGTTCAACTCCCTCGACGGGGAGATGATCGCGGTGAACGGGGTCGCCTACCAGATGAGGTCCGACGGGTCGGTCCGCGAGGCCGGCCTGGGCCTGCTCACCCCGTACGCGGTGGTCACCAACTTCGTGCCGAACATCCGCCACGAGCTGCCCCCGGATATCGACCGGGCGCAGGTGTCGGCGATCATCGACACGCTCACCCTCTCGGAGAACTACCTGTACGCCCTGCGGATCACCGGGCATTTCACGACGGTGACGACCCGGACCGTGCAGCGCCAGGAGCAGCCCTACCGGCCGATGGTGGCCGCGACCGAGGGCGAGCCGGTGATCACCCACACCGATGTCAGCGGGGTCCTCGTCGGATTCCGGACCCCGCTATACGAGCAGGGCATCTCGGTGCCCGGCTGCCACGTGCACTTCATCGACGACGCCCGCACCCGCGGCGGGCACGTGATGGACTTCACCATCGCCTCCGGCACGGTGGAACTGTGCCTGGGCACCGACCTGCGGCTGTCCCTGCCGCTGACGGACGCGTTCAGCAAGGCCGACCTGTCCCCGGAGGATCTGGCCGAGCAGGTGCGCCGGGCCGAGAAGCACTCCTAGGGCCCGGTGGCCTGCCCGCAGCCAGGCCGGTTGCGGGCAGGGCCGGCTCAGGGCAGCAGCGCCGCCCGCAGCCAGATGGTCACCGCGACCGCGCCCGGGTCGGGTACGCCGCGGGAACGCTCGCCGACGTAGCTGGCCCGGCCCAGGGAG
>CAMCQD010000287.1 GCA_945876925.1 uncultured Dermatophilus sp. | reverse complement strand
TGGGCTACCACCTGGGAAAGCACGGACCCCTTGCCCACCTGGACCGCAGCGGCCTTGATCCCCAGCGATGCGACGCGGTGTCGCGCGGACCCGACCATGTGGGGACGAAGTACGACACCTGGCGCAGCGAGTACCACTCCTTGCAACGTAAGGCAGACCGTGAGGATTACGTGGTCCACTTCGTCACCAAGTACGACGGTGAGGTGCCGGTGTGGGCCGCAACCGAGTTCATGACGATGGGCTGCCTGATCGGGCTCTATCGGATGCAGGCCCAGGACGCGCGGCGCATCGCGGGGGAGGTCGGGGTCAAGAATCCGCAGGTGCTGTTCGGCTGGCTGAAGGCCCTGAACGTGCTCCGCAACCACTGCGCTCACAACGCGCGCATCTGGAACAGGAGCACTGTTTACCCGCCGGACAAGATCAACAGCCGCATGGTGGGGCAGGAACTACACCACCTCGTATCTGCCGACACCAACAAGGTCTACTTCCTGACGGCAGTCCTGGCCTACTTGCTGCCGCATGTCGATCCCGGCTCGCGGTTCGCCAGCGATCTGCGGACGACCATGGGCAAGTTCCCCTCGGTGCTCGGATGGACGCCTGAGAACACAATGGGCTTCGTAGCGGGTTGGTCGACCGAGGCATTGTGGAGCATCCACTGACCCCCTCCGCAAGTCCGCTTGCACTCGACCGTTGGGGTCTGTCTGGTTAACGGTGTGTGTGGCGGTTTCTGCTGGGTGGTGGGGGCCGCGGGCATGCGGTCAGCGAAGGTGGTGGCGAGCGCGTTCAGGGCGGGCTTCCAGCGCATGCCCCATCTGGCCTGGCCGGTGCCCTTGGGGTCCGACGATCTCACGATCAGGTAGGGCGTCTTGAACGCGGCCTGCTCGTTCGGGAAGTGCCCCCTCGCCCGAACCGCCCTGCGGAAGCGAGCATTCAACGACTCGATCGCGCTGGCCGAGCACAGCACCTTGCGGATCTCCAGGTCGTAGTCCGGGAAGGGCACGAACTCTGTCCAGGCGTCGCGCCAGAGCCTGATCATGGCCGGGCAGGCCTGCCCCGCTTCTGGTCGAACTCCTCAAACGCGGCCTCGGCCCCCTCCGGGGCGGGGGCCTCGTAGACGGGCCTGAGGCAGACGGCGATCTCGGGCCAGTGCCGCTTCGACGCCTAGCCGAAGCTGTTGCGCAGCAAGTGGATGAGGCAGGTCTGGACCTACGCGGCGGGGAAGACCTGCCCGATGCTGCCAGGAAGAGCCTTCAACCCGTCGCAGACCATGAAGAACACGTCCTTGACCCCCGGTTCTTCAGTTCAGCCAGGCAGGCGAACCAGAACCTCACCGGCTCCCCATCCCCGCTGCCCGGCCAGATCCCCAGAATGTCCTTGTGACCATCGAGGCCGACACCGAACGCGGCATAGCAGGCTTGGTAACGAACCTGCCCATCCCCGGCCTTGATCACGATCGCGTCGATGAGATGGCCGCGTAGATCGGCTCCAACGGCCGGGCCATCCACGTAGTCATCTCATCGACGACGCGGTCGGTGATCCGGCTGATCGTGTCCTTGCTCACGCTGGTGCCGTAGACCTCCGCGAAGCGGGCGGCGATCTCCCCCGGTCGTCAGCCCTTTCGCGAACAACGACAGGACCATGGCATCCATGTCCGGCAGCCGGCGCTGGCGCTTCTTGACCAGCTGCGATTCGAACGTGCCGTTGCGATCCCGGGGCACCTGGATCTCGACCGCGCCGACATTGCCGGTGATCACCGTCTTCGAGCGGGTGCCGTTGCGGGAATTGCCCGATCCGCGGCCTACGGGGTCGTGCTTGTCGTAGCCCAGGTGCTCGTTGAGCTCTTTGCCCAAGGCGGCCCCGACGACCTGCGCGGTCAACGCCTTCAACAACCCGTCGGGGCCAGTCAGAGCAATACCAGCGCCCTTGGCCTGACGCACCATCTGCGCGATCGCCTCACGCTGGACGCAGTTCAGCTCAGCCGGCTCCACCAGCGGTGATACTGGGACCACAGCCTCCAGCCTGACCGACCCCACAGCCGACGAGACGCCACTGGCGGTTACCTCGGCCATCATGACTCCTCCTGCCCTCACAGGCAATAAAGCCACTCACACCGTTTCACTGACAGACCCGTTTCGATTTTCTCTTCTTACGTGGACCTAGCGGGAGGCTTGTCGAAACTTGCCCCGCCGGTGACTCAGATGGTGCGAGCACACCAGTCGATCCGCGCTGAACGGCGCAGGACGCACAGTCGGAGGCGCCATCCGCAGCGGGCGCCGCGAGCATCCGAAGACGTTCTTCAACGAGCGGAAGCCGCCTATGCAGCGGGCGGGTCTCTGAAAGCCGTGGCCCGGCAAGTTGGTCTTGGACATGAGCGACTCTCTCGTCTCCTTCGGGAACGCGGTGTCGTCCTCCGGAACCACTCCCCGTCCAGCAGCGAGATTCGGCTGATGCGTGCCATGTATGACCAAGGGGCTTCCTTGGAGCGTGTGGGCGGTAAGTTCGGATACACGGTCGGGACAGTCCGCAAACACTTACTCATCGCCGGCGTCATGATTCGCGACACGCACGGCCGTTAAGCAGTCCAGAAGGCAGCAGGACCATCGCCAATCCCGAGACACGTGACGCCTTGCCAGTTTCAACCTCACCGCCCAGGTGAGCGCGTGGTTGCATCTCGTGAACCTCGTCGCCAGATAGAAAGCACACCCCTACGGATGGTTTGATTAATAATGGGACGTCGAGTGGCTCGACACGGCCCGCGGCCACCTCGTGGTCGGGCTGGCGGGATTTGACCCACAACCCCTTGAGGCTTATTCATAGGGGTGTTTCGGTTTTCCTCAGCTAGCGCTTTGTCCTGAGGGGGGATGCGAGGGCGGCTTGCCTGATCTGAGACAATCAAAGTGTCCTACCACAAAGACTCTCAGATGAAAGACAAGCCGCCGCCGTGAATACTACCACAAGCCTTGACCGTGGCCAGATCCTTGACCTGTGCGAACTGATCCACACCGCCTGCTCCGGAAACCTTCCCGTAGCAGGGTCCCGCACCTTGGGGTTGTTCCGCTGCATCCAGGTCACTTTGTTGACGCTCAGACACAATCTCACCCAAGAGTTACTGGCCGACATCCACATGGTCTCCCAATCCACCATCTCAAGAGTGGTGGCGGTCTACACCCCTTTGATCGCCGAACTCCTCCAAGCGTGGATACCTCAGGTGAAGGACCTCGACCCGGACCGCCAATACATCATCGACGGTACTCTGGCGCCCTGCTGGTCATGGCACGACCGTCCCGAACTGTACTCAGGCAAACACCACACCACAGGAGTGAACCTGCAAGTGGCCTGCACCCTGGCCGGACACCTAGCATGGATCTCCCCACCCCTGCCGGGTAGTGTGCATGATGCAAAGGCCATCAAGGAATCCGGCTTCCTCGCAGCCCTCGACAGTCAAAGTCATATTGGAGACAAAGGCTACATCGGATTGGGAATGATCACCCCTGCCCGGAAACCCGCCCATGGTGAACTCGCCGACACCGATAAAAGAAACAACACGGCCATCAATCGTGTCCGCTATCTCATCGAACGTGTCATCGCGAACCTCAAGACCTGGCGTGTTCTACACACTGATTACCGCCGCCCCTACGACACCTTCGAAACCACAATACAAGCCGTCACCGGACTCATCTTTATCTACACCCCATGAATAAGCCTCC
>CAMCQD010000286.1 GCA_945876925.1 uncultured Dermatophilus sp. | reverse complement strand
GCGCGGACAGCGCGCGCAGCAGGGCCCGCATGGCCACGATCTGCTCGTTGCGGTCCCGGGCGAATCCGTTCGCGAGCTCGATGACGTCGGCGTGGCTGGAGGTGGCCAGCACATCCCGGGCCGCCGCCTCGGCCTGGGCGTGGTGATCGATCATCATCTCCAGCCAGCGGCGGTCGAAGTTCCTGCCGGAGTAGGCGCCGAGCTGCTCCATCTGGTCGGGGCCGATGACCGTCTCCTGGTCGGGTCCGATGGCCGTCTCGCCGGGCGGCTGCGCGCCGCCGATGCTGGCCGGGTCCGTGCCGGGCAGGCCGGCGGCCTCGGTGACGTCAGCTACGTCGGTGACCCCCCACTGCGCCAGCCAGGTGCTCATCGTGCTGATCCGGGCCTTGTCGAGGGCGATCTCCTCGCGGGCCAGCGCGATCACCCGGGGTGAGGCGCGGTACCGGGAATCGAGGGCGAGCTCGGCCAGTTCCAGCTCGGACTCCAGATGCGGGATCATCGCCGACGCGAAGGCGATATCCCCCTCGTCACCCCGGCGGTCCGCAGGCGAGGCAGCCGGGGCCGGACCGGAGGAGATCGTCGTCTGCGCTCCGCCGGGGGAGGTCCCCGCTGAGCAGGCGCACAGCAGCACCAGCGAGGCCGCCAGCATTGCTGCGGTCGGTACGCGGCCGGTCACCTGGCCCTCCTCTCGCCGGCTCAGCGTCCAGCCTATGGCGAATCGGAGTGCCTGAGAGCAGAACCCGGCGCAGACGTGTTGCCGGGCAGGGGCGGTACGGGCTCAGCCGTCCAGGTCTGGGGCGCCGAGCGCCCGGGCCAGCCGCAGCGCCGGCTCGGCCTCGTCGTGGCGTCCGAGCCGCTCCAGCGTGCGGCCGAGCAGCAGTGCCGCGTACGACTCCATCGGGTCGCTGGCCAGCACCGAGCGCGCCGCGGTCTCGGCGCGGGACAGCTGCGCGGAGTGGTAGTACGCCCGGGCTAGCAGCAGCCGGGCTGCGGTCGTGCCGTGCTGGAACGAGCCGGGTGAGATGGCGTGATGATGCACATCGAGCAGTTTCTCCAGCCGGTGAGCGGCCCGGACGTACCGGCGGCCGATGAAGTCCAGCCGGGCCTGCTCGTACAGATCGGACGGGGAGTCCTCACGGGTGCCGGGGGATACTGCCGCGGGAGCGAATCCGGGCGGGGAGCCCAGGCTTACGGAGGCCGGGTCGAGCGGGGTATTCATCGATGCCATACGTGCCTCCTGCGCTGCCGCTGGGTATCGGATGGGTCATTCAATGACAGACCATGAGGAACGTAAGCCGCCGGTCCGCAATCCGGGCTAATTGCGTCCGCTTTCCGGGAAATTACCTCATTCCCGGCTTACCCGGCCATCAGGGCACCCGGCCGGCTGAATGCGGCTAGCCCCCGGGGCGCCCGGCGCGCCCGGGATTCCCGGGCGCGCCGCAGGGGGCGGGCCGCCCCCTGGCCAGCCCGCCCCCTCCTTACATTGCCGCCGGGCGGCGCCCCGCTCAGCCGGCGAAGCGCTGCAGGATGGCCCGGTCGCCGATGACGTTGAGCGCCCAGGCCGTGTTGCTGCCGCGCTCGGCGGCCAGGGCCCGGGTGGCGCTGCCGGTCTCCCCGGCCAGGCGGGTTTCCGTGCCGGCGCGGTCGCGGATGGCGAACCCGCCGGTGACGATGCGCCCGTCCGCCAGCGCGGCCGCGACCCCGGAGTCCGAGCCGGTGGTGCACCTGGCCTCCTTGCCCCCCGTCCAGCTCAGGCAGTACGGGGAGGAGCGCTGGTTGTAGTCCTGGTAGTTGCCCAGCACGAGCTGATTGCCGGCCTTGGGCGCCAGCCACGCGTACCGGGTGGTGCCGCTGCTGGAGTGCTGCTGGCTGGCCTGGAAGCGCCTGGTCCAGGTGCCCTGGCCGTACTCGTACGCCTGCCGGGACAGCAGCGCGGACTGCTGCACCGAGAACATGGCGAACACGCGGCCGCTAGCCACCCGCACCGCCTCGACCGAGTAGGTGTACCCGGCGGAGCGCTCGGCTCCGCCGAGGGACTGCCAGCGCACCTGGCCGCCGCGCACCTGGCCGTGCAGCACCGCGCCCCCGGTCGCGGTGGAGACGCCGGCGTATACCGAGCGCCCGGGCACGTCGGTCACCGTGGCCGCGCTGGAGACGCCCTGGGGCAGCTTCACCTGGAGGAAACGGCGTCCGTCGAAGCGCCACAGCTGCCCGCCCGCGGTGAGCCACACGTCGCTGGCCGAGGTGCCGTCGATGACCAGGCGCTCGTAGTAGCTCGAGCCGGCCGGTGAGCTGAGCTGGTAGCTGGTGCGGCCGATGGTGCCGTCCCCGCGTCGCGTGATCCTGGTCACCACGGCATTGCCGTCCGGGCCGGCGGAGGCGATGAAGACGACGTTCTTCGCCGGGGCGGTCATCGCGACCGCGTTCGAGCTGGCCACCTGAGTGCCCAGGTCAGCGACCCGGACGAAGGCGTCACCGGTTCCGGCTCCCGGTGCGGGACGGGGTGCGGACTGCGCCGCCGCCCCGGGAAGAGTGACGGTTGCCACAACGAGCGCCGCTGTACTGACAGTACGCGTGATGCGACATCCGAATTTGTGCATATACGACTTCTCTGATGGGCTGCCGAGATGGGTGGCAGGCAATGACATGGCAGTTGACCTCGATTCCCCTGATGGGCGCACTCCAGCTAAGAGCGGCACCCGGATCCCCCTGAGATATGGACGGCGGAACCCCCGCTCCGCCATCGCCATCGACCTTGTCGATGGCGACAATCGTGCCCCTTCATGACTCGTGAGTCAACAGTGGATTTCCCTATGGCACAGACGACTCCATCTCTTCCTGAGGCTGCGTGACCGCAGCTGCGGGGCGAGGTGCCGGGATCCTGCCTAGTCGATGTGAGTGTCAAGTCTTAAGGCAAGTAGCTACCGCTGCTCGCGCATACCTTCGGAGTGATGCTCCTCATCAGGGAGAACGCCCACGCCCTGACCGCGGTAACTGGCTTTGCCATACTCGGCACTGCGATGTGCTACGGGCAGGGGGATTGCGTCCGCAGCCCGGTCGCATCGCGTGCCGATTCGCCGCGCAGATACGTCAGATACGTGGTGTTCCGAGGGGGAGGACAGCCATATGCAGGCCCAGCGACGAGCGGTACCACCGCTTGGCAAGGCGCATGCCCCGGCAGGGGTAATCGACCGTTTCCGTGAGGTGGTCACCGCCATTCCCGCCGAGATCGCGGTAACCGACGACCATCGCGAGGTCAGCTTCGCCCAGATCGCCCGGGAGGCGGCCGGGGTCCGGGTCGCGATCGAGGACGCCCTGGGCCCGCTCGCCACCGCCGCGGACGCGGCCGGCCGGCCGGTCCCGGTAGCCGTCCTGCAAGGGCACACCGCCCGCGCGGTGAGCACCATCCTCGGCGTGATCGCCTCCGGGCACCCCGTCGTCGTGCTCGATAGCCGCACTCCCGCCGCCCGCCTGGCAGAACTCGTGCAGCGCACCGGCGCCCGCCTCGTCTTCGCCGGGGATGAGCAGCTCGAGGACGCCGCCGCGCTCGGGAGCAGCTGCCGCCCCGTCCCCATCGCCTCGGTGCCCGGCGCCGAGCCGGAGGCGCTGTGGAGCACGCTCACCGACCCCGCCCTGCCCGCCGCGCTGGCATTCACCTCCGGTTCCACCGGGGTGCCCAAGATCGTCATCAACGACCAGCGCATGCTCGTC
>CAMCQD010000285.1 GCA_945876925.1 uncultured Dermatophilus sp. | reverse complement strand
CGTCGCCGACCTGCTCGGCGGGCACACCGTCTACCGCGCCGCCGGGCCCACCCCCGGGCGGCAGGCCCTCGTGGCCGTCGCCGGCCCGGCCGCCAACGCCGTGCTCGCCGTAGCCGGGGCCCTGGCCGCCCGTCAGGTCAGCGACCCGCTGACCTGGGTCCTGCTGGGCGCGATCACCTGGACCAACACGTTCGTGGCCGTGTTCAACCTGCTGCCGGGCATGCCGCTGGACGGCGGGCACGTGGTCGAGGCACTCGTGTGGAAGGTGACCGGCAGCCGCTCGAAAGGCACGCTGCTGGCCGGCTGGCTGGGCCGCCTCGTGGTGATCGGCGGCGCGCTGTACCTGGCTGCGGTGACCTTCGGCCCGGGGGCACGCTTCTCGCTGTGGAACATCGCCATGTTCGCGCTCGTGGGGGCGTACCTGTGGACCGGTTCGGCCGAGGCGATCCGCTCCGCCCGCACCCTGCTCGCGCTGGAACGGATCGACCCGCGCACCCTCCTGCACCCGGTGCGGGTCATCACCCAGGACGCACCGCTGAGCGCGATCCCGGCCACCGCCGCCGGTGAGGACGCAGACCTGCCGGCGGTGATCGTCGTGGCCGATGCCGCCGACCCCGCCACCTTGCTGGGCTACCTCGACCCGCAGGCCACCAGCGAGGCCCTGGCCGCCGGAGCCAGCCAGGCACCGGCCTCGTCATGCCTGCGCGCCTGCCCGCCCGGCTGGGTCGTGGACGCCGACCCCGCCTCGGTCACCGCCCAGGCGATCGCGGCCTGGATGAACGAGCGCCGCCAGCCGCTGCTGGTGCTGCGCGGCCCGGGCGGGCCGTTCGCGGTGGCCGATGCGCACGTGCTGGCCCAGGCCCTGCCCGGCTGACCGATCGGCCGCGCCCCGCCGGATCCGGCGAGCGCGCGGGCTGCTCCTAGACTGGACCGGTGACTGCCCCCTCACCCGAACCCACCGGTGCCCACCTGCGACGCGGACCCTTCTGCCCCGGTGAACGCGTCCAGCTAACCGACCCCAAGGGGCGGCTGCACACCATCACGCTGCAGCCAGGAGGCCAGTTCTTCACCCATCGCGGGTCGCTCGCCCACGACGACCTCATCGGCGCCCCCGACGGCACCACGGCCACGAGCACCGCCGGGATCGAGTACCTGGCGCTGCGCCCGCTGCTAGCCGACTACGTCATGTCCATGCCGCGCGGAGCCCAGGTGGTCTACCCCAAGGATTCCGGCCAGATCGTCGCCATGGCCGACGTGTTCCCCGGCGCCCGCGTGGTTGAGGCCGGGGTCGGCTCGGGGGCGCTGTCGATGTCCCTGCTGCGTGCCGTCGGCGACAGCGGGCGGCTGTACTCCTTCGAGCGCAGGGAAGAATTCGCCGGCATCGCCCGGGGCAACGTCGAGGCCTTCTTCGGCGGGCCGCACCCGGCCTGGTCGATCACGCTGGGCGACCTGGCCCAGGCACTGGATGAGACGGTCCCGCCGGCCAGCATTGACCGGGTCGTGCTGGACATGCTGGCCCCATGGGAGTGCCTGGACGCCATCGCCCGCGCGCTCGCCCCAGGGGGAGTGCTCATCTGCTACGTCGCCACCGCTACCCAGCTGTCCCGGGTGGCTGAGGCGATGCGCGGCCACGGGGGCTTCACCGAGCCCGGCGCCTGGGAGTCGCTGGTGCGCGGCTGGCATCTGGAGGGCCTGGCGGTGCGCCCGCAGCACCGGATGCACGGCCACACCGGTTTCCTCATCACCACCCGGCGGCTCGCCCCTGGCGTGCGCGCGCCGCTGCGCAAGCGGCGCCCGGCCAAGGACGCCGCCGATCCCGGCCAGGAGGCCTTCGGTGCCGGGGAGTGGAGCGCCGCCGACGCCGGGGAACGGCCCGTGTCGGACAAGAAACTGCGCCGCACCGCCCGGGCCGCCGCGCAGAACGCCCGCACCTCAGCCCGGATCACCGGAGCCGGCGATGACTGACCTGCCCGGCAAGCCGGCGGTACCCGTCTCCGGCCCGTCCCGCGAGCAGCCCGCAGGGGGCTCGCCGGCGTACCCGCCCGCCCCCGCGCACATGGCCACCGCGGCCCGGGTGTCCCAGCTCGAAGCCGCCAACCGGCAGCTCGCCCGGCGCAACGAGGAACTAGCCGCCGGGCTGGAGACCGCCCGGGAGCACCTGGTCGCGCTGCGCGAGCAGGTCGGGCTGCTGGATGCCCCGCCGGTCACCTACGGCACCCTGATCGGGCAGGCCGGCCCCGGCACGGCCGACATCGTCACCGGGGGACGGCGGATGCGCGTGCGGGTGAGCCCGGGCCTGGCCGGGGAGCTGCTGCCCGGGACGGACGTGCTGCTCAACGAGGCGCTCGCGATCGTGGGGACCGGGGAAGCCGAGCGCACCGGCGAGGTCATGGCGGTGCACGAAACCTGGGGCGAGGACCGCCTGGTGGTGATCGTGCGCGGCGAGGACCGCCGCGTCCTCCGGCGCGGCGCCGCCCTGCGCGGGGTGAACCTGCGGCCCGGGGATCTCGTGCTGGCCGACGTCCGCAGCGGCTTCGCCCGCGAGCTCGTGCCCGCGGCCGAGGTCGAGGACCTCATCCTCGAGGAAATACCGGACATCACCTACGCCGATATCGGCGGCCTCGCCAGCGAGATCGAGGCCATCCGGGATGCGATCGAGCTGCCCTACCTGCACCCGGAGCTGTACCGCGAGCATCACCTGCGCCCGCCCAAGGGCGTGCTGCTGTACGGCCCGCCCGGCTGCGGCAAGACCCTCATCGCCAAGGCGGTCGCGGCCTCCCTGGCCAGGCAGTCCGCCTCCGCCGGGACGGGTGCGCCGGGCAGCTACTTCCTCAACGTCAAGGGCCCGGAGCTGCTCAGCAAGTTCGTCGGCGAGACCGAGCGGCAGATCAGGGTGGTGTTCGCCAAGGCCCGCGAGCACGCCGGGGCGGGCGCGCCGGTGGTCGTGTTCTTCGACGAGATGGACTCGCTGTTCCGCACCCGCGGCTCGGGGGTGTCCTCGGACGTGGAAACCACTATCGTGCCGCAGCTCCTAGCCGAGATCGACGGCGTCGAGCGGCTCGACAACGTCATCATCATCGGGGCGAGCAACCGCGAGGACATGCTCGACCCGGCGATCATGCGACCGGGCCGGCTGGACACCAAGATCCGCATCGAGCGCCCGGACGCGGACTGCGCGCGGGACATCTTCGGCAAGTACCTCACCGCGGATCTGCCGCTGAGGGCAGGCGAGCTCGCCGCGCACGCCGGGTCGCGCGAGGCCACCGTGACGGCGCTGATCGACGACGTCACCGGCTACCTGTACACCCGCAGCGAGGACCACCTGGTGTGCGAGCTGACCTACTCCTCGGGCCGGACCGAGCAGCTGTACTTCGCCGACCTCGCCTCGGGCGCGATGATCAGCAACATCGTCGGCCGGGCCAAGCGGGCCGCGATCAAGGACGTGCTCGGCGGGGGCGAGCCAGGCATCGGCCGGGCCCACCTGCGCGCCGCATGCGATGAGGAATTCGCCGAGAACGAGGACCTGCCCGGGGCCGGCAGCCCCGGGGACTGGGCGCGCGTGCTCGGCCGCCGGGGCGAGCGGATCGTCAGCCTGCGTCCCCTGGGCGCGGGCGCGCGGGGCAGGTAGCGATCCCAAGTATCCCGTTTCCTGGGGTGCGCGAACGTTTACGCAGGTAAATGTGCGAAGGAGCCGGAGAAAGGGACACTTGGGATCGCTA
>CAMCQD010000284.1 GCA_945876925.1 uncultured Dermatophilus sp. | reverse complement strand
GGCCCCGCCGATCCGTTACCCGAAAACGGTCTCGGCGAACGGAGGCGGGGCCGTCAGGTCAGCTGAATAGTCCGGCCGCACGGATCAGGTCCGCGGCAGGATGACGACGAACCGGTTCGGCTCGCTGCCCTCGGACTCGGAGTCGAGTCCGCAGCGGAGCACCTCGTCGTGCACGACCTTGCGCTCGAAGGCCGTCATCGGGGACAGCGAGCGTGCCTCACCGCTTGCGCGCACCTCGTCGATGACCTCGCGGGCCAGGGCAATGACAGCGGCCCGCCGCTCGGCGCGGTGCCCGGCGATATCGAGCATCAGCCGGCTCCGGTCACCGGTGGCCGACTGGACGGCCATGCGGGTGAGTTCCTGCAGGGCCTCCAGCACCTTGCCGTCCTGCCCGACGAGGCGGCGCGGAACGCGCCCGTCCTCGGAATCGACGATGGCCACGACGGCCCGGTCGCCGTCAACGTCCACATCGATATCGCCGTCGACGTCGGCGATATCGAGCAGCTTCTCCAGGAAGTCGGCCGCGACTTCGCCTTCGCGTTCTAAGTCGGCGGTGCGGCGCGTCGACGCAGCACGGGGGCGCTCGGCGAAAGTCTGCTCGTCCGGGCGGGGCTGCGAGGACTCCTCGGTCATGGATTGCTCCTCATTGGTGTAGCTGGCTCACGGCGAGCCGCTGGTATGACTGGGCCGGGGCAGGTGGTCAGGATTTGCGCTTCTTGCGCGGTTGCTGCCGCCGGGGCTGCTGGCGCTGCCCGCCCTTGCGGACATCGGAAACCGGGCCCTGGGTCTCCGCCTGCTCGTTCGCGGCCGTGACCGCCTTAGCCGGCGTGACCGGCTTGCCGCGGCGGCGCCGCCGTTCCTGCAGGGCCTTCTCGGCCTCGGAGCCGGGGGTCGGCATCCGCCGGATGACCACGAACTGCTGTCCCATGGACCACAGGTTCGTCACGAACCAGTAGATGAGCACGCCCACCGGGAAGTTGACGCCGGACACCGCGAAGATCAGCGGGAAGAGGTACAGCATCATCTTCTGCTGCCGCGCGACCGGGTTATCCAGGGCGGATGCGGGCATGTTCTTCATCGTCAGCTGGTGCTGCGTGATGAACGTCGTCGCCGACATGAGCACGATGAGGACGACGGTGACGATCTTGGCTTCGGTCGAATCCGAGTACAGGAAAGTCGCCGACAGCTGCGCCCCGAAGATGCTGGAGCTCTCGGCCTGCGCAGCGAGCTGCTGGCTGAGCGGACCGGCGGAGGACAGCTCCCCGCTGGCGACCTTGCTCAGGTTATTCAGCGTGCGGAAGAGCGCGAAGAAGAACGGCATCTGGATGAGAATCGGCAGGCACGAGGCAAACGGGTTCGTGCCCGTGCGCCGGTACAGATCCATCGTCTCTTCCGACATCTTCTGCCGGGATTCCGGATCGGTCTTGCCTTTGTACTTCGCCTGGATCTTCTGCATCTCGGGCTGGATGAGCTGCATCCGCCGGGACGACTGGATCTGCTTGACGAACAGCGGGATGAGCACGATCCGGATGACGACGACGAGGCCGGCGATGGACAGTCCCCAGGTCCACCCGGAGGCCTCCGGCATCCCGAAGCGGGCGAGCAGCGAGTGGAAGGCGACCAGCACCCACTCGACGAACCACTCCAGCGGGAGGAGCAGTTGTTCGAAAAAGGACCTCTCCATGATCTCCCTTACCTCGGCGGCGCTGCCGCCTGCGGCGGCGCGTGCTCATTGTTACGTACCGGCCGGCCGTCGGGCCCCTTACGCGGCACATGGTCGACCCCGCCCGGATTCCACGGGTGGCACCGGCCCAGCCGGCGCAGCGCCAGCCAGCCGCCCCGCACCGGCCCGAACTGCGTAATGGCCTCGATCGCGTACGACGAGCAGCTCGGGTAGAACCGGCAGGACTGCGGCAGCACCGGCGAGATGACCAGCTGGTATACGCGGATGAGCGCAAGGAGAGGCCAGGTGAGGATCCGCCGCGCGGTCAGCACCGGGTGCCCCTCGCCCGCACCGGCCGGACGGCCAGCCGGGCGATGACCTTGCGCACCAGGCGCTCGTACTCGGCGTCAAGCTGCGCGTAGGAAGCCTGCGCGGTAGCCGGGCTGGCCCGGACCACCACGTCAACCCCGGCGGGGAGGAGATCAAGCCGCTGGGCGGCGCAGTGCCGCAGGCGCCGCTTAACGGCGTTTCGCGTCACCGCGCCCCCGACCGCTCTCGATACGACAAAACCCACCCGTGCGGGCAGGTCTGCGCGCTCGCGATGACGCGATGCGTGGACGACGACGAGGCCGCCTCCGGCACGCGGTCCGCGCACGGCGGCCCGGAAGTCATCCGGCCGCGTGAGCCTGTGCCGCGCGGGGAGCACCGCGTCATCGCCTCGCCGATCAGGCGGACAGGCTCGCCCGGCCCTTACGGCGACGCCCGGCGATGATGGCCCGGCCGGCACGCGTCGACATGCGGTGACGGAAACCGTGCTTGCGGGCGCGACGGCGGTTGTTGGGCTGGAAGGTCCGCTTGCTCACGTTCTGCTCCGTTAGGTGTCATGACGAAGTGCCTCACGCCGGTCCGGCCAGACGGGCACGGATGAACCGGCGCAGTGCCCGGTTCCGCCGACGGCCGGGATCGAAGGACCATCTCCTGGCCGCGGGCAGGCCTGCCCGCGACGGGATCACGAGCAGGCGCGCTGGGTACGGCAGCAGGAGACGGGCACACGAAACCGCCCGTCGAAACCGACTGACTTCCAAAGGTACGTGAGCGTGCGAAGCGGGGTCAAACCTGAAGCAGCCTGCCCCGGCTGGCCTGGCCGGAGAGGAAGAGTGCCTGATCAGCGGCCCGGAAGGAGCCCGGTGAGCCGAGAGCGCCACCGGCCCGGCCAGGCACCGCCAGCGGTATCCGCCGACGGCTCCGCGCCAGCTGGCACCCGCCAGGACCCCGCGCCCGGCCCGGCCAGGCACCGCCGGGCACGGCGGGGTTGTGGGTTTTCCACCTGGCAGCGCCCCGGGAACCTGTGGACCGGCTATGCCACCTGACCAGAATAGAGAGCCGAAGAATGCGGTCTGACCACTACGGATGCCGCCGCGGCTCATCGGCTCCCGAGGTGCGGGTTTTCCACAGCTGTGGATCTGCTCTGTGGAAGTGCCCTGCCGTGCGTGGTTACATGAGGGCACCTCGCCCCATCCGGCGCCCCAGTTAGCGAACCACCATCAGCCCTGACTCACCGGAAGCCACGAGGACTTGACCGATTTCGTTCCTGCCGCCGCGGCGGGGCTGACCATCGATCGACAGGGATCACGTACCGTGTCTGACGTGCAGGACGACCCCGCCGCCATCTGGCAGGCAACGCTGCGAGCACTGCAAGCCGCAGGCATCCCGGCGCCGCAGCGCGCGTTCCTGGCCCAGTGCTCCCTCGTGGGGGTGCTGGATTCGACGGCGATCATCGCCGTCCCGGACGAGTTCACCAAGGACATCGTCGAGACCAGGGTGCGTGAGTCACTCACCGAAGCGCTGTCAGCGCAGACGGGGCTGGAGATGCGGCTGGCGGTCACGGTCGATTCCTCCATCCGCCGGGCCCTCGCGGAGGGCAGCCAGCCGGTGCTGGACGGATACGACGACAGCGGCAGCTGGGTGAGCTCCGGGCGCGGCGCGGGCCGGCCGGGCACGCCCAGGCCCCCGGCCGGCCAGCCAGATCCAGCCGGGGCACCTCAGCCAGCCGGGGCCCGC
>CAMCQD010000283.1 GCA_945876925.1 uncultured Dermatophilus sp. | reverse complement strand
ATCGTCGTCGACCAGGCCGGGGAACACGGCCTGAAGATCGCCGCCGCGCTCGCGGAGGCAGCCCCGGGGTCCGTCTGCCACCAGGTCGCGGCCCGGCTGCGCGGCCTGGCCGGGGCGGGCTCCGAAGGCAGGCCGTTGCGGGTGGTGAAGATGCGCGGCGGCGTGACCTGGGACGCGGCCTGGCTGCCCCGCCCGGACCTGCCCGCGATCATCACCGGAACTGTCGATCAGGTTGGCAGCAGGTTGTTCTTCCGCGGGTACGGGGTCAGCCCGCGGCGGCGGCCCATTGACGCGGCGCTGGTGGGCACCGACTCGGTCATCATGATCGACGAGGCGCACCTGGCGCAGGCGTTCACTACCTCGCTCGCGTCGGCGCGGGAAGCGGACGCCAGCGACGTCCTCGGGCTGCCGGAAACCTCGGTGATTCACCTCAGCGCTACTAACGCCGGGCGGCCCCGGGGCTGGGTGGCCTCGTTCGATGAGGACGCGCACGCCGGCAACCCGGTGGCGCGGCAGCGGCTCACCGCAGTGAAGGCACTGACCTTCGTGGATAGCGACAACGGCCGGGCCCTGGACGAGAAGCGAGCCGTCGATGTCATGGTCAGCCGCGCCAGTGAACTGGCTGGCCAGCCGGATGCCCGCGTCCTCGTGGTGTGCAACACGGTCAACCGGGCGCGGGAGGTGCATCAGGCTCTCTCTGCCGGTAAGTCCAGGCTCACCGATACCGAGGTGCTGCTGCTCATGGGCCGCTCGCGCCCGCTGGACCGGGAGCCTATCGCCAAGCGGGTGACGGAGTTGTTCGGCGCGGGTCGCCCGGCGCAGCCCGGGCCGGCGGTACTGGTCGCCACGCAGACCGTCGAGGTCGGCATCGACCTCGACGCCACCGCCCTGGTCACCGAGTGCGCTTCCTGGGATGCGCTGGTGCAGCGGTTCGGGCGGGTCAACCGGCGCGGTGACCTTGACGCGGCCTCGGTCATCGTCGTGGAGGACAACGCGAAAGAGCCGCCGGTGTACGGGGAGGCCAAGGTCGCGACGGCCGGATTCCTGCGGTCGCAGACTGCTGATGGCGCCGCCCTGGATGTGTCGCCACTGGCCCTGCGTCACCTGCCCATCCCGGAGGGCCTGGTGGCACCAGCCCCGCCGCTACCGCTGCTGCTGCCGGCTCACTTGGATGCCTGGGCACGAACCAGCCCTGCGCCGTCGAACGATCCACCGGTCGACCCGTATCTGCACGGTATCGACACCTCGACAGCTCCCGTGACGGTGGCGTGGCGGGACGGCCTGCTGGATGGCCTCGGCGAGGCGGGCGGTGAACCGCTATCCCCAGGCGAGGCGGGGGCCGCCATCAACGCCCTGCCGCTTCGTAGTGAGGAGACGGTCGAGGTTCCGCTGCAAGCTGTCCGCGTCTGGCTGGCGAACCTGGGTTCCGTTGAGGGCGAGTCGCGGGCGAAGCTGGCGAAGCCCGCACCGTTCGGTGACGTTGACGACTTCGACGATTTCGACGACGTTCCCTTTGGCGACGGCGGCGGCAAGTACCTGCTGCGCCGCTCCCCGGAAGGAAGCTGGGCGTGGGTGGGTGCCGCTGAGCTGCGCCCAGGGGATGTGGTGGCCGCCCCCAGCGAGTACGGCGGCCTCGACCGCTTCGGCTGGAACCCAGGCAGCACTCCGCCCGTGCATGAGGTGCAGGATGTGGGGGAGCTGGCGGCGCTGCGCCGCGACCAGGTGGTACTGCGCCTCGACGATTCCCTGCACAAGCGACTCGGCCTGCCGGAGATCCCCGGCCTGCCGGGGCTGGTGGCGGAGTGGCGTAACGCAGACGACCCGCAGGAACGAAAAGAGGCGGAGGCTTCCCTGGTCGCGTGCATACAGCACTGGCTCGCTGCGGGCAGTGAACCGGTCAGTGAGCTTGCCGGGGACAGTCCGTGGACGCCCGAGGATGTTGAGCTGTTGCGGGATCGGCTGAATCAGCAGGTCACGGTTGTCTCCGGGGAGGGCGAGTCCCCGGCTGTCCTGCTGCGGGCCGTCGTCCCGGAGCACGGCTGGCGCGCGGTGAACGAGGACTCGACCGCTGACACCTCCAGCCTCGACCAGCGGGTCGGCCTCGCCGCGCACCTGGACGCGGTCGGTGCCCGGGCGGAGGCCATCGCTACCCGGCTGGGGCTGCCGGAACCGGTCTGGCGCACGGTCGCTGACGCGGCCCGCTGGCACGACCTGGGCAAGGTGGACCGGCGGTTCCAGGCGATGCTGTTCGGCGGCAGCGACATCGCCGCCGAGCTGGCGGATGAGCAGCTGGCCAAGTCGGGGATGCCTCCCGGTGACCGGGAGCTGCATCGCCGCGCCCGGCGGCTCAGCGGGCTTCCCAGCGGCGCCCGGCACGAGGCCTGGTCGGAGGTGATCGTGGCGGCTTACCTGGCGGCCCTGCCCGAGCCCTATCCGGGCGACGCCGACCTGGTGCGGCACCTGGTGGCCAGTCATCACGGCCACGCCCGGCCGCTGCTGCCGCCGGTAGCCGACCCGGGCGGGCACGACCTCGACACGCGCATTGGTGACGTTGCGGTGACGGTGCCGCTTCCGGTCGGGGTGCGCCTGTCTGACGCGGACAGGTTCGCCCGGCTCAACCGGCGGTACGGCCGGTGGGGACTGGCGCTGCTGGAGGCCGTGGTGCGCTGCGCCGACATGACCGTGTCTTCGGAGGGATCATGACCAGCATCAAACTGCCCGCGCTCGTAGGGGATTCGCCGCTGGCGATCCTCGCGGCCATCGGGACGCTGCGGCTCATCCGCGAGTACGCCGACGGCGACGCTCGTCTCTCTTGGGACCCGCAGGACTGGGTGCCCGTGCTGGATTCACGGCTGTCTTCCGTGGAGGAGGTCGTGCAGGAACTCGCGGATGTGGTTGACGGCATGCCAGACGGGGTGCTCGTGCCGGGCGGGCCAGCGGGATTCCCTCCTCCCGGGGTTGCGCCGGACAAGTTGCGCGTGCAGCAGGGACAGCTGGGTGTCCTGGTGCGCACCCTCACCAGGGAAGTCTCCCCTGCGGAGGCGGCGGTCGTCTTGTCCTGGATCGGCTGCCTGGTGACGGACCTGGTTGCGGATTCGTCGGGTCGCGGGGCTATCAGCCAGTTCACGGCACCTTTCGGGAAGCAGTCGATGGCTACGATGCTGGAGAAACCGCTGGAACTGGTTCGCGGTGAGCCTGACTATCTTCGCCAGGCCCTGGCTGGCTGGCGGCGCGTGGCCGGGGTGACGGGTGAGTACCTGGATCACCGCGCCAGCTGGGACGCCGGCGAGGACGGGCGAGGCAAGGCCCAGATGCGTGGCGTCCCAGGGGCTACCTGGCTGGCACTCATGTCGTATCCGCTGTGGACCACTACCGCGACGGTGAAACAGCCGAGGAGCAGCGGGTGGCATTCGGTGCGTCAGGGCCGGCGCCGCCCGGTGCAGGAGCTTCGGCTGCCGCTGTGGCAGGAGCCGCTGGGGCTGGACGCGGTGAGGGCACTCGTCGAGCATCCTCTGCTGGACGGGGACTGGGACGACATTGACGAGGGCGCGCTCAGGCTGATCGGTGTGTTTCATGTCTGCCGGGCGCGTCGCCGTCAAGCGGCGGCTGGTAAGTCCGCTGGCGTACTGGCGCTGGTGTCATGAGTACCGTCCGGCCGGATATCCCGGGGCTGCCGCTCACTGTTCCGGCGCGCATGCTCAACGAATTCGCTTACTGCCCGCGCTTGT
>CAMCQD010000282.1 GCA_945876925.1 uncultured Dermatophilus sp. | reverse complement strand
GGTACCGGCGGGCGCTGGCAGGCCGGGGACCGCGCCGCCGGATACGTGCCCGGCCCCGCAAGTCAGCTGCCGGGTGACGAGGAAGGGCACCAGCGCGGCGCTGAGATCGTCCAGCCGGCTGTCCCGCGGGACCAGGTAGTTCTCGTGGCAGCCGTAGGAGTTACCGGCCGAGTCGATGTTGTTCCTGAGCACGTGCAGCGTGCCGGGCACCTGCTCGCCAGCCAGGTGCTCCTCGGCGCTGCGGGCCAGGCCGAGCATGATGAGCTCCCCGGCCCGGTCCTGATTGAGCAGGTCGTGCAGGTCGGTGCATTCGGCGGTGGCGTACTCGGGATGGTTGCCGACATCCAGGTACAGCCGGCCCCCGTTGTCGCAGAACACGTTCGAGGACCTGCTGGTGCGGATGACCTCGCGGAACATGGCCCGGGCAGCCTCGTCCGGGGCGAGCCGGCGCTGCCCGTCCCGGGTGAACGACACCGCGTACTCGGTCTCCAGGCCCATGATCCGGGTAGTCAGCTGGCGCGTCATCGGCTCAGCACGGCTGGGCAGCGGAACGGGGACAGGCCAGGCGGCGCGGCCGGAGGGGCGCGGCCAGGAGCGGCCGGAGGGACATGCCGGGATGCATCACGGGCCAGCGCCGCTATCCGAGCAGGTCCGCTAGCTCGCCGCCGCCGATCCGGCGGAAAGCCCGGCCGCTCGCGCTCCGGTCGAGCAGGGCCACCTCCAGCACCAGCCCGCCAGGGGCGGAACCGGAGGCGGCCTGCGGCTGCGCGGCGTGCGCCCCCTCATCGCCGGGCTTGCCGGGGCTGAGGGCATCCGCGGCCAGCCGCACCGCCTCGGCCAGGGTCAGATCCTGCCGCCAGCCGGACCGCAGCGCCGCCTGCACCGACTCCTCCTGGCCGCCCATGGCGATGACCTCCGGCTCGTCGACGATGCTGCCGTCGAAGGTGAGCCGGTACAGCTCATCGGCTCCGGACCGGGACCCGGCCTCGGCCACCACGAGCTCGACCTCGAACGGCTTGGGGCCCTGCGTGAACATGGCGCCCAGCGTCTGCGAATAGGCCCTCGCCAGCGCCCGGGCGGTGACATCGGCGCGGTCGTAGGAATATCCGCGCATGTCGGCGTACTGCACCCCGGCTACCCGCAGGTTCTCGAACTCGTTGTACTTACCCACCGCGGCGAAGCCGATCCGGTCGTAGATCTCGGAGACCTTGTGCAGCGTCCGGGAGGGGTTGTCGGCGACGAACAGCACCCCGTCGGCGCACGAACCCGCCACCACCGAACGGCCCCGGGCGATTCCCTTGCGGGCGAAAGCGGCCCGGTCCTTGACCAGCTGCTCGGGGGACACGTAGAAGGGGATGCTCACCGGCGCTCCTCCCAGCCGGCCCGGCGGTCGCGCACGACCGCTCCGACGATAGCCTCCAGCTCCTCCCCGGGCACCGGGCGGGCACCGGCGGCGTCCACCAGCACGCAGCTGGGCCAGATGCGCCGGGCCACGTCGGGGCCGCCGGTGGCGCTGTCGTCATCGGCGGCGTCGAACAGCGCCTCGGCCAGCACCCGCACGGTCGCCTCCGGCGAGGCCCCGGGCCGCCACAGCTTCTTCAGCGAACCGCGGGCGAACATGGCCCCCGAGCCGATGCTGTGGAAATCGTGCTCTTCGTAGCACCCGCCGGTGATGTCGTAGGCGTAGATCCGGCCGGTGGCGGTGCGCTCGTCGTATCCGGCGAACAACGGCAGCACGGCCAGTCCCTGCATGGCCAGCGGGAGATGCCCGCGCAGCATGGTCGCCAGCCGGCTGGCCCTGCCCTCCAGGGACAGGCGCACGCCCTCGATCTTCTCGTAATGCTCCAGCTCGACCCGGAACAGCCTGACGATCTCCAGGGCCAGCCCGGCCGTGCCGGCGATGCCGACCGCGCCCGCATGATCGGTGATGAAGACCTTCTCGATGCCGTCGCTGGCGATGAGGTTGCCCATCGTGGCGCGCCGGTCACCGGCCAGGGCCACCCCGCCATCGAACGTAGCCGACACGATGGTCGTGCCGTGCGGGACCGCCAGCGCGCTCGCGTCACCCCCGGGAGCGCCGCTCAGGCGCGCGGCGGGCAGCAGATGCGGTGCCTGGCGTTGCAGCAGCTCGACGAACGACGAACCGGGCAGGGAGTCGATCACTGGCCGCCTTTCTGCACGAAGTTAGCGACGAAACCGGCCGCGTTGCGCTCCAGCACCGAGTCGATCTCGTCCAGCACGGAGTCAATGTGCGCGTCGAGCCCGGCCGTGCGGGCACCCGCGGCGGGAACCGGCGGACCCGGATCAGGCTCCGGCCCGGCGTCCTGCCTGGCCGCACCGGGCTGGATGCGCTCCTGACGTGCCATCTGTCCTCCTGGTAGCTGGGCGGTTCACCGGTGGCGGCGCCGGAAGCGGGAAACACGGCCCGCCGCGCGGCGCCCCCGCCGCGTACCCGCCGGCGGCTGCTGTGCTCAACGATAGTCCGCCCCGGCACCGCTACCCTGCGGCCGGGCCCGGCTCCCCGGGCCCGGCCCCCAGCCGGGCGAGCAGCGCGGCCGCATCCGGGGCGCACTCCCGGACCACCCCGCCCGCCTGCCCGGCGCTGCCCTGGAGCGGATCGGTGAGCGCCAGGCGCGGCTCCCCGGGAAGATCGAACGCCACCGACTGCCAGGAGGCAGCCCGCACTCCCGCGAACCCGGCCACGACCGTCCCGCGCAGCCACGCCCGGGTGCTCGGCGGCGGCGTGAGCACAGCCCGGGCGACCTCGCCGGGGTCGGTGAGCCGCTCAATCTGCCCGGCCGCCTCCAGCGCCCGGGCGATCCCCTTGCCGGGACGCAGATCGGACCACTGGATGTCGATCGCGGCCAGCCTGGGATGCTCCCACCCGAGCCGGTCGCGTTCGCGGTACCGCTGGAGCAGCCGCAGCTTGGCAGCCCAGTCGAGCTGGGCGGCGGCAGCCAGGGGATCCCCGGACAAGGTGCCCAGCACCTGCTCCCACAGGCGCATCACCTCGGCCGTGGCGGCGTCCGGTCCGCCCGCGCCGAACACGTCCTCCACGTGGCCGGCCGCAGCCTGGCGGTACTGCTCCAGGATCTCGACCGCGCGCAGGCGGCGCCCGTCTGCCAGGCGGAGCCGGTGGGTCAGGTCCAGGTCCCGGGAGACCAGCCGCACCTCGGCCAGCGGATCGGCCAGTTCCAGCCCGGCCGGT
The DNA here is from genome assembly GCA_945876925.1 of uncultured Dermatophilus sp. Lineage (GTDB taxonomy): Bacteria > Actinomycetota > Actinomycetes > Actinomycetales > Dermatophilaceae > Dermatophilus. Next base: position 522 of record CAMCQD010000282.1, on the reverse strand, counting down.
ACCCGCCCGGCCTCGATGAGGCCCAGCACCAGGGAGGTCATGCCCACCTTGAGCAGCCCGGCCACATCGCACAGGTTGGCGTCCCCGCAGATCACGTGCAGCCGCCGGTACCGCTCCGGGGCGGCGTGCGGCTCATCGCGGGTGTTCACCAGCGGCCGCAGGAACGTGGTCTCCAGCCCGGCCAGCGCCTCCATGAAATCCGCGCGGGAACTGATCTGGAACCCGGGACGCTGTGAGCGCTGGCCGATCCCGACCCGGCCCGCCCCGGTGATGACCTGCCGGGTGACGAAGAACGGGATGAGCCCGCTGACCAGGCGTCCGAACGGGGTCTCGCGGGCGACCAGGTAATTCTCGTGGGTGCCGTAGGAGGCGCCCTTGCCGTCGGTGTTGTTCTTGTACAGCACGATCTGCTCCCCCGCCCGGCTCACTTCGGCGAGCCGGGCGGCCGGGACCGCGGCCGCGGACGACGCCGCGATCACCTCCCCCGCCCGGTCCCACGTAATCGCCTCACGCGGGGTGAGG
>CAMCQD010000281.1 GCA_945876925.1 uncultured Dermatophilus sp. | reverse complement strand
TTCATCGACGGCTGGCTCACGACGACGCTGCTGTTCTGCGTCGGGCCGCTGACCATCCTCGGCTCGCTCGCCGACGGGATGGGCGCCGGCTACGAGCATCTCGCCGTCAAATCGGTGCTCGACGCCTTCGCCGCGGTCGCCTTCGCCGCGACCTACGGGCCGGGGGTGCTCGCCTCCGCCGGGTCGGTGCTGCTCGTCCAGGGCTCGCTGACCATCCTCGGCGCCACGCTCGGGGCCACCATGCCGGCCGGGCAGATCGCGGCCCTCACCGCCACCGGCGGGCTCATCCTCGGCGCGCTCGGCCTGCGGCTGCTGCGCATCCGCGAGATCCCGGTGGGCGACCTGCTGCCCGCGCTCGTGGCCGCGCCGGTGCTCAGCTGGGTGGTTTCCCTGCTGCCCTAGCCCGCCGGGGCGAGGAGCAGCACCCGCGCGGGGACCACCTCCCCGGCCGGGGTTACCGGTCCGGAACCCCCGGCGGGGCCCTGCGGGACGCAAGCGCGGGGCCCTGCCCGGGCAGGCAGGACCCCGCAGCGGATCAGCTGAGGCGACCGGCTACTTCTTCTTCGCCGGGATGCCGTTAATGACTACCTCGGCGACCTGCCGCATGGAAAGGCGCCGGTCCATCGCCGTTTTCTGGATCCAGCGGAAGGCGTCGGCCTCGCTTAGCTTGAGCTGGGACATGAGCACGCCCTTTGCCCGGTCAACAGCCTTGCGCGTTTCCAGGCGCTCCCCGAGATCGGCGACTTCACGTTCCAGATCATGCAACTCGGTCCAGCGGCTACGTGCGATGTCGATCGCCGGGCGCAGATCATCGATGGTGAATGGCTTGACGACATAAGCCATGACCCCCGCGTCCCTGGCACGTTCCACCAGATACCGGTCACTGAATGCGGTGAGCATCACTACCGGCGCGATGCGCTCGTCGTGCAGCTTTTCCGCAGCGGAAATGCCATCGAGCACCGGCATCTTCACATCCATGACGACCACATCGGGGCGCTCGGCCGTGACCAGCTCTATCGCCTCCGCGCCGTCGGCTGCCTGGCCCACAACCGTGTAGCCAGCTTCTTCGAGCATCTCAGCCAGATCCAGGCGGATGAGTGCTTCGTCCTCAGCGACGACGACGCGCAATGACCCGAGGTCGCCTTTGTCCTCTGCCCCGGCCACGGGCTCAGTCCCGGGGGTAGGGTCCGTGGCGGGCTTGACGGCGTCGTTCTTTGTCACAGGAACATCCTAGGCGTCCTCTCGCCGCGACCCGCGGGCGGGTCCCCGTGTTGCGCGATCCACTTTGCCTGCTAGCTGCCGGGAAAGAGCCGGTCACTGGGGCTCCCCGGCACTCTCAGCCCGCCGGGCCAGGCGCCTGCGGGCAGGTCCGGTGAGAACGGGTGCGAGCAACCTCACGCACCGCGGCGGGTGAGTACGCCGCATCGCCGATAGATCGCCCCGGTCACCTGAAACGGGCCCGGAGGTAAGCAGTCATGGTGCCGGGAGCGGGACTTGAACCCGCACGACCTCACGGTCAGAGCATTTTGAGTGCCCCGTGTCTGCCATTCCACCACCCCGGCAGGGGTACCGCGCCCGGTGCCTGCGGCCACCTCATCCCGCACGGGGGATGACGTGCCGCGACGGACGCGGGTCTCAGCATAGCGGCATCAGCCCGCCTGTCCCGCAGGCACCTCGGCCCGGATGCACGGGTGCCGGCGACCACCGCCGCCGGACCCGTGCATCCGGGAAGCCGTCGTCAGTCGGCGGAGCTGCCCACCTTGTGAACGTGGATGGTGTTGGTCGTGCCCTCGACGCCGCGGCGGGTACCGGCCACGATGACGACCAGGTCGCCCGGCGAGGCCGCGTCGAAGAAGTTGCTCTGCTGCAGCAGCACGTCGTCCACCGCCTCGACCATGCGCCGCTGCGAGGTGAAGTCGGGCACCAGGTGCGGGTGCACGCCCCACGTGAGGCACAGCTTGTGCTGGGTCGCCTCGCGCTGGGTGAGCGCGATCATCGGGATCCGCGGGCGGACCCGCGACATCCGCCGGGCCGAGTCACCCGAGGTGCTGAACACGGCCAGGTACTTGGCACCCACCTGCTCGGCGATCTCGGCAGCGGCCCGGGTGACCGCGCCGCTGGTGGTGCGCGGAGCGGACCCCAGCGGCCGGATGCGGGCCAGGCCGTGATCCTCGGTGCTGGCGATGATCTTGGCCATGGTCTGCACGGCCTGCACCGGCCAGGCACCGACGCTGGTCTCCCCGGAGAGCATGATCGCGTCGGCCCCGTCGAGCACCGCATTGGCGCAGTCGCTCGCCTCGGCGCGGGTGGGACGCGAGTTCTCGATCATGGACTCGAGCACCTGAGTGGCGACCACGACCGGCTTGGCGTTGCGGCGGCACAGCTCGATGGCGCGCTTCTGGACCAGCGGCACCTCTTCGAGCGGCAGCTCGACGCCCAGGTCGCCCCGGGCGACCATGACGCCGTCGAACGAGGCGACGATGTCGGCCAGGTTCTCCACCGCCTGCGGCTTCTCGATCTTGGCCAGCACCGGCCGCCAGACCCCCTCCTCCTCCATGATCTCGTGGACCCGGGAGATGTCCGAGGCGTCCCGGACGAAGGACAGCGCGATCCAGTCGGCACCCTCGCGCAGCGCCCAGCGCAGGTCGTTCTCGTCCTTCTCGGACAACGCGGGCACGCTGACCGCGACGCCCGGCAGGTTGATGCCCTTGTTGTCGGAGACCGGCCCCCCCTCGATGACCTCGGTGACCACGTCGGTGCTGGTGACCTCGAGGGCGCGCAGGCGCACCTTGCCGTCGTCGATCAGCAGGGCGTCACCAGGCTTGACATCACCGGGCAGGCCCTTGAACGTCGTCCCGACCCGGTGCTGGTCGCCGTCGACCTCGTCGGTGGTGATGGTGAACTTGTCACCGGCGGACAGGGTGATCGGCCCCTGCGAGAACCGGCCGGTGCGGATCTTGGGGCCCTGCAGGTCGACGAGGACGGCCACCGGGTGGCCCGCTTCCTCTGCCGCCTCCCGGACCCAGATGATCTGCTGGGCGTGCTCGTCGGTGCTGCCGTGCGACCGGTTGATGCGGGCCACATCGATACCAGCTTCGATGAGGGCCCGGATCATCTCCGGGCTGTTGACTGCTGGACCAAGAGTGCTAACGATTTTGGCGCGACGCATGTATTAGATGGTAGACGGCCCAGGCCACGGCCATTACGCCGCCCCGGCGGTTCAGCGCGCTGCCCTGCCCTGGGCCGCCACCTGGCCTGATAGCCCGGACGCGGGCAGGCCTGCACGCCAGGGCAAGACGGCGAGCGCGGCCCTGCCCTGGCGTTGGATCCATCACACCGTCAGCTGGCGGTCCGACGGCGAGATCGGAGCCGGCAACGTGGACTCACCGGTGAGCCAGGCATCCACGTTCGCCGCTGCCGAGCGCCCCTCGGCGATGGCCCACACGATGAGCGACTGCCCGCGCCCGGCATCCCCGGCAGCGAAGATCCCCGGGACGTTCGTCATGAAGGTCTCATCCCGGGCGATGTTGCCGCGCGCGTCCAGGCCGAGCCCGAGCTGGCTGACGATGCCGCCGGTCTCCGGGCCCAGGAACCCCATCGCCAGCAGCACCAGCTGGGCCGGGATGACCCGCTCGCTGCCCTCGGCCTCGGTGAGCCGGCCGCCCTCGGAGACGACATCGGCGACCCGCAGCCCGGCGACCCGCCCGCTGCCGTCGTCCAGGATCTCCTTAGTGCTC
>CAMCQD010000280.1 GCA_945876925.1 uncultured Dermatophilus sp. | reverse complement strand
TGGGGGTCGCCCTCATCGCCCTGGGCGTCACCCTGCCGGGGCTGCTGCTGCAGGACACCCAGCGGCTCACCTTCTTCGCCCTGGGCAAGGCCTGGGGCGCGGTGGTGATCGACGGGATCTGGAACCTCGTGCTGTTCTCGGTGCTCGCGGTGCTCATCGTCACCGGGTTCACCGGCCTGGCGCCGCTCATGCTCGCCTGGGGCGGGTCGGCGCTGCTCGCCTCATTCGCCGGGATCTGGCTGCTCAAGGCCGCCCCGGTACTGCCCGGGGCGCACCGCTGGCTCATCCAGACCCGCGACCTGACCGGGTACCTGCTGGCCGAGTACGTGCTCGGGCTGGGTGCCTCGCAGGTGAGCCTGCTGCTAGTGGCGGTGATCGCGACCGAGGAGGCGGTCGGCTCGCTGCGGGCCGCGCAGACCCTGCTCGGCCCGCTGGGCATCGTCGCGGCGGCCTGCTTCACGTTCACCGTCCCGGAGATCGCCCGGCGCACGCACCTATCACCGGCGTCGCGGGTACTGGCCGGCCATGCCGTCTCGGGCTTCATGGGCATCATGGCCGTGCTGTACGTGGCCGCGCTGCTCATGCTGCCCGATGCGGCCGGTGAGTTCCTGTTCCGCGACTCCTGGGGCGGGGCGGCGGCGGTGCTGCTGGCGATGGGCGCCAGCTCGGTGTTCTCCTCGCTGGCCAACGGCCTGGCCGGGGTGCTGTACGGGCTCGGCCAGGCCAAGGTCACCTTCAGGATCAACATGGCCAAGGCCCCGGTCATCCTCATCGCGGTGCTCGGCGGCGCCTGGCTGGGCGGGGCGCTGGGCGCGGCCATCGGCATGGCCATCGCCGAGGCGTACGTGCTGCCGCTGTGGTACATCGCCTTCCGCCGCGCCGCCAAGGCCGGCCCGGCTGGAACCGCCACCGGGAACGCCTGACCCGCCACGCCCTGGCCCGGCCGCCGTTCCCGGCCCGGGCCAGGGGCGGGAAGCCTCGTTACCGTGGGGGGATGAGCCTGACTGTGCACCCGGCGCTGGCCGGGCTGGATGACCTGAACGCCTCCCGGGGCGCGCTGGCGGCCGCCATGGGCATCGTGTTCGTCGCTGCCGGGCCCGATCACCTCTCGGCCACCATGCCGGTGGCGGGTAACACGCAGCCGTACGGGCTGCTGCACGGCGGGGCCTCGGCGGTCCTCGCCGAAACCGTCGGGTCCGTGCTGTCGGCCATCGTCGCCGGACCGGGCAAGATCCCTGCGGGGATGACGATCAACGCGATCCATCACCGGCCGGTAGCCGGCGGGCAGGTCTGCGCCGAAGGTGCCGTCGTCGCCGCCGGCCGGACCACGGTGACCACCCGCATCACCATCACCGATGAGCGTTCCGCGCTGGTGTGCAGCGCGACCCTGATGTGCCGGCTGCTGGACGCCCTGCCCGGAACCGGCCCCTCGCACGTGAGCTGTACCACAAGCGAGGGGAACAGTCCAGAATGATCACGCTGCGGAACCCGCGGTCAATTCCCTGCGTATGGCACCTGCCGACCGTTTAACTTGGCCCAATGAGTGACGTTGGGTATCAGATTCTCACCATCGTGATCTACTTCGCCGTCATGCTGGCGGTCGGATGGTTCTCCTACAAACGCACCAAAGACCTCGATGACTACATGCTCGGGGGGCGCGACCTGCCGCCTTCGGTCGCGGCGCTCTCCGCCGGCGCTGCCGACATGTCCGGCTGGCTGCTCATGGGCCTGCCGGGAGCGGTTTACGCCGCCGGGCTGGTCGAGGCCTGGATCGCCGTCGGCCTGACCGTGGGAGCGTGGGTGAACTGGAAGATCGTCGCCCCCCGGCTGCGCTCCTACAGCGAGATCGCCTCGGATTCGATCACCATCCCGAGTTTCCTGGAGAACCGGCTGCGCGACTCCAGCCGGCTACTGCGGATCGCCTCCGGGCTGATCATTCTCATTTTCTTCACGTTCTACGTGAGCTCGGGAATGGTAGCCGGGGGGACGTTCTTCGAAAGCTCATTCGGGATGAGCTACACCACCGGGATGCTGCTGGTCTCGTCGGTGACGATCATCTACACGCTGTTCGGCGGCTTCCTCGCGGTGTCCTACACCGACTTCCTCCAGGGCGTGATGATGGTGATCGCCCTCGTCCTCGTCCCGGTCATGGGCCTGTTCGCGGTGGGCGGCTTCGGCGAGCTGTCCACCAGCATCAACGCGGTCAACCCGGATCTGCTCAGCTTCGTCAGCGGCGCGACGGTCATCGGCGTCATCTCATCGCTGGCCTGGGGCCTGGGCTACTTCGGCCAGCCGCACATCATCGTGCGGTTCATGGCGCTGCGCACCCCGGCGCAAGCGGTCCAGGGGCGGCGCATCGGCATCGGCTGGATGCTCTTCGCGGTCGCCGTCTGCACGGCCCTGGTCGGCGTGGCCTACTTCCGCCAGCACCCCGAGCTGTCCCTGGCCAACCCCGAGACCGTGTACCTGCGGCTGGGCCAGATCCTGTTCCACCCGCTGATCGCCGGGTTCATGCTGGCCGCGGTGCTCGCCGCCATCATGAGCACCATCTCCAGCCAGCTGCTGGTCACCTCCTCGGCGCTGGTGGAGGACCTGTACAAGGCCGTCGGCAACACGCAGCGCCCGGATACCCACTACGTCCTCATGGGCCGGATCGCCGTGCTCGGCGTCTCGGTCGTGGCGATGCTGCTGGCGATCAGCCCGAATGACTCCATCCTGGGGCTGGTGGCCTTCGCCTGGGCCGGTTTCGGGGCCTCGTTCGGCCCGACCATCGTCATGTCGCTGTACTGGCGCAAGCTCACCCCGGCCGGGGCCGTGGCCGGCATGGTGATGGGCGCCCTCGTGGTCGGCGTGTGGGGCAACGTGTCCGGCGGCATCTTCGAGCTGTACGAGATCCTGCCCGGATTCGTCGCCAACGCCTTCGTCGCCTGGGCGGTCAGCATGGGCACGTACGAGCCCAGCGCGCAGATCGACGCGGAGTTCGACGAGGCCGCCGCACGCGCCTCCGCCTTCGCCGACGCCACCTGATCCCCGGCCCGGCCGCCGGCCTGCCAGGAAGCCGTCATCTCCCCTGACGACGACGGCCCCGCCCCGGCAGCAGCCCGCGACCGCCTCCGGTGCAGCGCCGCATCGGAGGCACCTCATGCCCCGCTCCCGGCACTCAGGGGCGGGGCATGAGGACGTCTAGCTCGATCCAGCGGTCGTCCCCGCGCAGCCGAGCCCGCGCCAGGGGCGTCTTGGCCTGCTCGCCGGCGGCGTCGATGAGCATCCGGTAGCGGGCCCCGGCGGCGGCGCTGAACTCACCGACCCGCTGGCCCTCCAGCCGCACCTCCACCCCGGGGCTGCCGAGGTGACGCCCGTGGCTGACGGTCACCGGGTGCAGGGTGACCCAGTCGACCATCCGCCGGGTGACCTGCGCGAGCAGCTCATCGCTCAGCCGCGCCCCGGACAGGGTCACGGTGCACTCGGGCACCAGCGGCAGCGCCCACGACGGCGTGGTGAGCATGAGGCGCAGATGCTCCGGTTCGCACACCCGCAGCGACAGCACCGGCTCGGGCCCGCAGGCGAGCAGGGCCGCGCAGGTGACCTCGGCCCCGGCTTCCTGCGCCCGGGTCAGCGGGGCGTGCCACAACGGCGCCTCCCCCCGCGGCAGGCGGCCCGCTACGGTGCCCTCCACCTCGACCAGGACCTCGAAACGCGGCACCGGCCCGCCAGTATCGGGTTCGACGGCCACCAGCCGGG
>CAMCQD010000279.1 GCA_945876925.1 uncultured Dermatophilus sp. | reverse complement strand
GCAGGCGCGGCTGCATCACGGCCTGCCGCCAGCCGCGCAGGAAGTCTTCGTCGCTGGAGAGCGTGTACCCGATGAGTCGGACGCCGATCCTGGATTCGAAGGTGCCCTGGACCCCGCGGATCATCTGCACGAGGCCGTCGAAGGTGGGCTCGGCGGACGTGAATGGCAGCGGGGCGACCTGCTCGGCGACGCTTGCGAGGAGTTCATAGCGGTCCTTGTACCGCCGGTACAGCGTGGTGCGGGCGACGCCTGAGCGGGCGCTCACCGCCTCGATGGTGACGGCCGCCGGGCCCGCGGCCCGGATCAGCTCGGTGACGGCGGCAGCGATCTTGGCGTCGGTGCGCACCCGCGGCCGCGATCGGCCGTCTGCCCGCGGGTCGTCCAGTAGCGTGCTCCTGACCATGGCCGCCCCTTGAATCGGTGACTCTCATCCAGGAAACGTAATGTACCACTACACCTATGTAGTGCTACATTCATGTATCGCAAGTGACGCAGCGGAATACCGAGATGACATTCCGGGATGACGCGCCCGCCGAAAGTGAATCGCTCCCGGGCGCACGCACCATCCCGCCCCCATGTTCGCCGGTGAGCCCGGTTCACCGGCAGATCAGGAGCGCCATGCCCGCCAACTCGCTCTCCCTGGGTCTCGATATCGGGTCCACGACGGTAAAAGCCGTCGTCCTCGATGGCGAGCAGATGATCTTCAGCGACTACCGCCGGCACAACGCGGACGTGCGCGGCGAAGCACGCCGCCTGCTGGCCGACGTCGAACGGGCCTTCCCGCAGGACACCGTCGTCGCGGCCGTCACCGGCTCCGGCGGGCTCCAGGTGGCCCAGCTCATGGGAGTCCCGTTCGTCCAGGAAGTCATCGCCGCCACCGAGGCGGTCGAGCGGCGGCATCCGGAAGCCGACGTGGTCATCGAGCTCGGCGGCGAGGACGCGAAGATCACCTACCTCAAGCCCTCCCACGAGCAGCGCATGAACGGCACGTGCGCGGGCGGCACGGGCGCGTTCATCGACCAGATGGCCTCGCTGCTGCGCACCGACGCGGGCGGGCTGGACGACCTGGCCGCGCGCTACAGCAGGATCTACCCGATTGCCTCACGCTGCGGGGTGTTCGCCAAGAGCGACGTGCAGCCGCTGCTCAACCAGGGCGCGTCGCACGCCGACCTGGCGGCGTCGGTTTTCGAGGCGGTCGCCATCCAGACCGTCTCCGGGCTGGCCGCCGGGCGCCCCATCCGCGGCCAGGTGCTGTTCCTGGGCGGCCCGCTGCATTTCCTCCCCCAGCTCCGGGCCGCCTACCAGCGCATCCTCGGCGGTAAGGCGGACGGCTTCATCACCCCCCGGCATGCCGAGCTATACGTCGCCCTCGGCGCGGCGATGCTCGCCACGGGAGGCAGCCGGTTCGCCTCCCGGCTGGCCGAGGGGCTCGATGCGGGTACCGCGCTCCCCGCGCCGGAGACGTCGCTGCACCCGCTGTTCGCCGGCGAGCGCGACCGGAGCGCCTTCGAGGCCCGGCACGCCCGGGTGAGCGTGCCCCGCAGCGACCTGGCTACGGCCACCGGCCCGCTCTTCCTGGGGATCGACGCCGGGTCCACGACGATCAAGTCGGTGCTGCTCGACAGCGAGCAGCGCATCCTGGCCAGCTCCTACGCCTCCAATGCCGGGGATCCGGTGCCCGCTGCGGTGCAGATCGCGCGCGACGTGCGCGCTCAGATACCGCCCGGCGCTTTCCTGGCGCGCTGCGCCGTAACCGGGTACGGCGAGGCGCTCATCCAGGCCGCGCTGCACGCCGATGACGGCGAGGTCGAGACGATGGCGCACTACCGCGCCGCCGAGCACGTGGCCCCGGGAGTCACCAGCGTCATCGACATCGGCGGGCAGGACATGAAGTACCTGCGTATCCGCAACGGGGCAGTCGACTCCATCGCCGTCAATGAGGCCTGCTCATCGGGCTGCGGCTCATTCCTGCAGGCTTTCGCCGAGACGATGGGCACGGACGTGAGGGATTTCGCCCGGCTCGCGCTGACCTCCGCGCGCCCGGTGGATCTGGGCTCGCGCTGCACGGTATTCATGAACAGCTCGGTGAAGCAGGCGCAGAAGGAGGGCGCGAGCGTCGCCGATATCAGCGCCGGGCTGTCGTACTCGGTGGTCCGCAATGCGCTCTACAAGGTCATCAAGCTGCGCTCGCCGGAGCAGCTGGGCGAGCGGGTCGTCGTCCAGGGCGGGACGTTTCACAATGACGCCGTCCTGCGCGCGTTCGAGCTGCTCACCGGGTGCGAGGTGATCCGCCCGGATATCAGCGGGCTCATGGGCGCCTTCGGGGCAGCGCTGACCGCGGCCCGGAACTGGGCCCCCGGGCAGGTCTCGGCCCTGCTGGACGCCGGGGATCTCGCCGGTTTCCGCACCACGACATCGACCCGCACCTGCCGGCTGTGCGCGAACCACTGCGGCCTGACGATCACGCGGTTTCCCGATGGGGGCGAGCACGTGTCGGGTAACCGCTGCGAGCGGGGCGCCTCGCCGGAGAAGGCGCGCGAGCGCTCCGGGCTGCCGAACCTGTACGACTACAAGTACCGGCGGGCATTCGGGTACCGGCGGCTGCCGGACGCCAGAGCCCATCGCGGCACCATCGGCATTCCGCGCGTGCTGAACATGTACGAGAACTACCCGCTGTGGTTCACGATCCTCACCCACCTGGGATTCAAGGTGGTGCTCTCGGGGCGGTCCAGCCACGAGCTATTCGAGGCGGGCATGGAGACCATTCCCAGCGAGAGCGTCTGCTACCCGGCCAAGCTGGCGCACGGCCATATCGAATGGCTGCTCGCCAGGGAGGTGCGCACGATCTTCTATCCGTGCGCGCGCTTCGAGCAGCAGCAGTTCGGGGAGGCAGACAACTGCTACAACTGCCCGGTCGTCGCCTATTACCCCCAGGTGCTCAGCGCCAATATCGACCAGCTGCGCCAGGCCGGCGTGCGCTATCTAGACCCGTTCGTCAACCTGGCCGCCCCGCAGACGCTGCCCGCCCGGCTGGCGGAGATCTTCGCCGACTGGAGCGTCACCGAGGATGAGGCCCGCGAAGCGGTCCGGCTCGGCTACGAGGAAGACCGCCGGTTCAAGCAGGATGTCCGGGACGAGGGCCGCCGGGCGCTGGAATACCTGGCCAGGCACGGCGTGAAGGGGATCGTGCTGGCCGGGCGGCCCTACCACGTCGACCCCGAGATCAACCACGGCATCCCCGAGCTCATCAACCAGCTCGGCATGGCGGTGCTCAGCGAGGACTCCGTCGCCGACATCCCCCGGGTCGAGCGGCCGCTGCGGGTGCGTGACCAGTGGAGCTACCACTCCCGCCTGTACGAGGCCGCCGCGATGGTCCGCGCCGAGCCGGCTCTGCAGCTCGTGCAGCTGAACTCATTCGGCTGCGGACTGGACGCCGTCACCACCGATCAGGTCCAGGAGATCCTGGAACGCGCCGACGACGTCTATACAGTCCTGAAGATCGACGAGGTCAGCAACCTGGGTGCCGCCCGCATCCGGCTGAGGTCCCTGAGCGCGGCCGCCAGCGAGCGGCTCACCTCGGAGCACATCGTCACCTGCGACGATCCGCCCGCTCCCGCCCCGGCCCCGGTCTTCACCGAACAGGCCCGCCGGACGCACACGATTTACGCGCCGCAGATGGCCCCGGTGCATTTCCGGCTCCTGGTCCCGGTGCTGCAACGGCTGGGATACAACGTGGAGCTCC
>CAMCQD010000278.1 GCA_945876925.1 uncultured Dermatophilus sp. | reverse complement strand
CTCGACCCAGCCGCAGCGCACGGCCCCGGCCACGCGGGCCAGCCGCAGCGCCTCGCTCGCGGGGTCGGCTGCCGGGTCGTGCACCGTCAGCGCGGCGACCGCCTGAACCGGCGAGCGCGTGTCCGCGACGATCACCTCGATTCCCGAGCCGGCCACCCGGACTGCGGCGGCCCTGGCCGCGATGGCGCATTCGGGCCGGCCTGGCAGTACCAGCACGGTGGCGCACCCGGTCCGGGCGATGGCGGCTTGCATGTCAGCGACCAGGCGGGCGGGGTCGCCGCTCCCGCCTGCTGCGGGGGTGACGACCTGGGCTCCGGCCTGGGCGAGCAGGCCGGCCAGGCCGTGCCCGCTGCCGCCCGCGACCAGGCCCAGCTTCGCCTCCGGTGCTCCCGGCGGGCCGGGAACAGCCCTCGTGACCGCCGGTACGGCAGGCGCGGGCGCGCGGGCCGGTTCGCCGGCGGGCCCGGTCGCCTGGGGGTGCGCTGGGCAGCCCGGCCGGGACTCCCGGGCGAGCGCGGCAGCTCCGGAGCCCGGGGTGGCGGGTTCGCCGGGGAGGAGTTCGAGGCGGATGGCGACGGGGCGCCCGGCGGCCATGCCGGCTTCGATCGCGGCTCCCGGATCGGCGGTGTGCACATGCACGGTGACCAGCTCAGCTGCCTCGTCACCGGTCCGCGCCGCGGCCACGACGACGCTGTCGCCGACGCGCTCCAGGGTGGAGCGCAGCTCTCCCAGCGCGGCCGGGTCCGCCCCGGGCAGCCGGTAGACCACCTCGTACTCGTAGTCCGGGCCTGGTTCTCCCTGGCGCGGCTGCGGAGCAGGGCAGGCGGCTGCGGGACGGGCGTGGCCGGTGGCGGATACGGCGCGGGGGTGGCCGGTGACGTGACCGGTCCCGGCGGCCGGCTCCCGGGGCCCGCGCGGCACCCCTCCGGGAGCGCTGGCCCGTTCACGGCGGTGCACCACGTCATCGAGGGCTTGCAGGATGACCAGCAGCCCCGCTCCCCCGGCGTCGACCACCCCGGCCTCAGCGAGCTGCGGTAACTGGGCGGGGGTGCGGGCGAGCGCCTGCGCGGCCTCGCTCGTGGCCGCGCCGACTACCCCGGCCAGGGTGCCGCCGGCGTCCGCGGCGGCCCGGGCCGCGAGCGCCGCCGCTGAGGCGACGGTGAGCATGGTCCCCTCGACGGGGTGCTGCACGCCGTCGCGGGCCCGTGCGGCTGCCGTCTGCATGGCCGCGGCCAGGACCACCGGCCCGACGCCCTCCTGCCCGGCGCCGGGGTCCGGGGAGGTGGCGGGCTGGCTGGCGGCGATGCCCTCGGCCAGCCCGGTGATGAGCTGGCTGAGGATGACCCCGGAGTTCCCGCGGGCTGACCACAGCGCGTCCCGCGAGAGGGCGTCCAGGCTGGCCTGCAGTGGCTGCTCTCCGGCTCCGGAGCCGGAGAGCAGCATCTCCAGGGCGCAGGAGAGCGTGTGCAGCAGGTTGGTCCCGGTGTCGCCGTCGGGTACGGGGAAGACGTTGAGCTCATCGAGGTCGTCCTGCCGGTCGGCCAGGTACGCGGCGGCCGTGAACGCCCACCGGAGAAACGACCCCGGCAGCAAAGTGGTCAGTGGCGGCGACTCGGGCACGGGAACATCCTGGCATCGGATGGCGCTCGCTGCGGCGCGGGACGCATTTGGGCGAGCCCGGCCCGGTTCGCTACAGTTGGCCTATTCGACCGGACGCTCTGCCGTGCCCGCGCACCTGCTGCGATGGCGCGCTGACCGTGTTCCAGCGGCCAGCATGGGCTCGGCACCGGCTGCGGACGTTGTTGCTGCGGCAGCCTCGTTCCGGTTGTGTCATGCGTATCGTTTCTCGACCACCAGGAGTATCCCGTGGCTGCCAACTGCGACGTCTGCGGCAAGGGCCCGTCCTTCGGGTACAGCGTCTCCCACTCGCACCGCCGCACGAAGCGCCGCTGGGTGCCCAACATCCAGCGCGTGCGCGCTCTCGTCGGCCCCAAGGGCGTGACCCCCAAGCGCCTCAACGTGTGCACCTCGTGCCTCAAGGCCGGCAAGATCAAGCGCTGAGCTGGACGGTTCCGGCGGGGTGATGCCCGCCGGGGTTTTCTCTGCTGCTTCACGGCCGCCAGGACCATCAGCGTCCCGGCGGCCGTTGCCATGCCCGGACGGAGCCAGAGGCCGCCGGGCTCCCCTGCCGGAGGCGAGGCCGCCCGGATCCCGGCACGTTCGCCCCTGCCGGGATCGCCGGGCTAGGCGGCCGGGCACGCGCGACTACGCGCCCGCCCTCACCGGTCTCTCCCCGTCACCGGCTCCTCTCCTCCCCTGCCCTGCCCCTTCCCCGGGGAGCACTGCGGCACCGCCGGGTTCAGTGAAGTGGTCCCAGGTGCGCAGCCGGGGCCGCTGGCCGTCCACGGTGGCCCACCCGGGCTCGGTGGCGTCGCCGGGGCGGGCCCTGACCCGTCCGAGGATGCGCCAGCCGTCCGGGACGTCGGCGGCGCTGCGGTACGTGGCCAGCAGGGAGTGCTCTTCGCCTCCGGATAGGACGCACCGGTAGGCCCCGTCGTCGCCCAGCGGCCCGGCGAGCCGGGCCAGGTCGCTCGCGAGCGCACCAGAGTCGATCTCGAGCACGACGCCGCTGGCCCGCCCGATGCGCCCGGCGTCGACGAGCAGCCCGTCGGATAGGTCGATCATCGAGGTGGCCCCGGCTGCGGCGGCTTGCGGCCCGGCGGCGAGCGGTGCCGTGGGCCGCAGGTGGAAGGAGACCAGTTCGGGGTCGGCTTCGGGGCGGCCGGCGTACAGCAGTTCCAGTCCGGCGCCGGAGCGTCCCAGTCCTCCTGCGAGCGCGATGACGTCCCCGGGGCGCGCCCCGGACCTGGTGACCGGGGCGTGCCCGGCGAGGTCGCCCAGGGCGGTGATGGACAGCATGACGACGCCTTCAGGGGCCGCGGACAGGTCGCCGCCGAGTACTTCGGCGCCGGCCTCGGCGGCTTCCCGGGCGATGCCCCGCGCCGAGCCGATGGCCCAGGCGAGGGGGATCTGCGGGTCGGCGACGAGGGTGACGAGCAGGCCCCGGGTGGTTCCGCCCATGGCGGCGATGTCGGCCAGGTTCTGGACCGCGCATTTGGCGCCGACTTGCTCGGCGGTGCTCCATTCGTCCCAGTCGCTATTGCTGACCATCGTGGCGGTGGTGGCACGTGTGCGTCCGTCGCAGGTCCGTAGCAGGGCGGTGTCATCGCCGGGACCAAGTAGGGTGAACTGTGCGCCGGGCACGTGCCCGGCCGCGCGGTAGACCGGGAAGATCAGGTCGAGCAGTTCTCCCTCGCTGACCGAGGAGAGCAGGGGTTGCGGGGTTTCGCGGTGGGGCACGGGCCTTCTCCTGAGTGAGGATGGGTCTGCCCTGAACGTACCGCGCCGGCCTCCGCCGGTGACGGGGCGGGCCGGGAGCCGGTGGCCCCGGGGCTGCCTGCCAGCCTGCGGGCCGCGCGGCGGTGCCTGGCGGGTCCGGTTTCGTCGTCCTGGGGGAGTTCAGTCATGTTTGCTCGCCGTATACCGCCTCGTCGTCTTCGCATTCTCGCGCCGTTGGCGGCCGTGACCGCTGGCACGGCTGTGCTGCTCACCGGGTGCGGGTCGCGGGTGGAGGCGGTGCCGGCTGAGCAGGCCGGGAACCCGCTGTGCGCCGAGGTTGCCGGGCTGTGGCCGAAGATGGTGGGCGGGAGTTCGCAGGTGCGTACGACCGCCGGCAGTGACAC
>CAMCQD010000277.1 GCA_945876925.1 uncultured Dermatophilus sp. | reverse complement strand
GGTGAGTTCGCTGCACTCAAGGCCAAGCGCGTCGACGCCGCCCGGAACCGTCTCGTCATCGCCGAGAGCGTGACGGTCGTCGGCTCCTCACTGGTGTGGTCGACCCCCAAGACGCACCAGACCCGCAGCGTCCCCGTGCCGCCCGTGCTCATGGGCTACCTCGTCGAGGCGTGCCAGGGGCGGGGCAGCGAAGACCTCGTGTTCCCCTCGGCCAAGGGCGGGCCGCTGCGGCTCAACAACTGGCGTCGTCGCGTGTTCGAGCCGGCATGCGCGGCGGGGGGAATCCAGGATTTCCGGGTGCACGACCTCCGGCACACGGCCGCGTCTTTGGCTATCGCGGCAGGCGCGAACGTGAAGGCCGTTCAGCAGATGTTGGGCCATGCCTCGGCGGCCATGACGCTCGATGTCTACGCCGGCCTGTTCCCCGACGACCTCGACGCCGTAGGCCGTTCGCTGGACGCCCATGTGCCACAAAGGCCTGGCTCCGGGAGTCGGAAGAGTCGCCCTGGAGGGCAGAAACGCGAGCTGACCAGCGACGATCAGTGGTGCCCCCGGCAGGATTCGAACCTGCGACACCCGCTTTAGGAGAGCGGTGCTCTATCCCCTGAGCTACGAGGGCAATGCGGCCGGTGACTGGCGGGGTCACGGGCGCACCCGGGCCATCCTCTCACGAACGCGGCGCCATCTTCACCGCCGCGCTCCGGCGCCCGTCTCTACCGCTCGGCGGGGGCGGCGGCCCCGGGCATGACGGCCCCGGCGCGCGAGTGCGAGGCCCGGCGGGAGGCCGCAGTGGGAGAGGCCTGCTCGCCGCCGGCCCGCTCCGGGGCGTGCATCGCCTCGGCGGCGGAGGTTTCGGCGCGGGCGGACTGCCTGGCCTGGAGCGCGGCAGCGACGCTCTCCTCGGGGTGCTGGCGCCGGTTCGGCCAGCGCTGCGCTTCAACGTCCCCTGCAGTGAATCTCCTGGTCACTGCCTCGGCGATGTCGAGGAACGCCTCGCGGGTCCTGGGCCGCAGCTGCTCCCAGTCGAGCAGGCCGCCGTCGGCCATGTGCGGGTCGGCGGGCACGACGATCAGTTCGGAGCCGGCGGCCAGGTGGCGGCGCACGGCATCCTTGTCGACGCTCTTGCTGACGATGTCCTTGGCGGTGAGCACGACGATGCAGCTATCGGCCAGGTGGGCGAAGCCGTTGTCGCGCAGCCACAGGATCGTTTCCATCGCGCGGCGCGCCCCCGTGATCGACCACGCCGCCGGGATGACCGCGGTGGTGGTGAAGCGCAGGATGCCCGACATGAGCGGGTGCGTGACCCCGGTGCCGCAGTCGACCAGCACGTTGGAGTAGAACCGCTGCACGGTCTGCAGGATCTGCTCGAAGTCGTTGGATGACAGTGACGCCCCCAGCCGCGGGTTGGGCTCCCCGGGCAGCACCGTCAGGCGGCCCGCGGTGACCGTGTACCGCGACAGGTCCTCCAGCGTGATGACTTCCTCCACGTGCCGGGACAGCGCCGTGATGCCCGACATCTGCTCGCCGATGAGCCGTTCGGCCAGGTCCCCGGCGTCAGGATTGGCGTCGATCGCGAAGACCGGGTCAGGGCGCGGATTGGCCAGCGCCGTCGACACCGCCGCGGTGGTCGAGGTCTTGCTGATCCCGCCCTTGAGGCAGAAGAACGCGGTGACGTGGCGTCCGCGCAGCTGGGTCGCGATCTGGGCTTCGCGGTCACGCTGGCGCTGCTCTTTGTCGGACAGCCCTGGATTCCACGAGCCGCCGGACCAGCGGTACGCCAGCGCGCGCCAGCCGGTGCGCGGCTTGGGGAGCGGGGGCCGCAGCATCTGGCCCCCGGTGACATGCGAGGGGCGGGTGTCACGGCGTGCGTGCGGGGTGTCCATGAGGGGTCCTCCGGGCTAGGTGGGGATATCCCGCCGCCAGCCGCACCGGATGGTCCGCTCGTTCCGGTTCAGGTGATTTTCACCGTGTTGAGTGAAATAGGCGAAGGCGAGTGATCTCCCCGTTCTGTCGGCCTTCGCGGTGACTCTGCCCGCGGCGGCGCTGGGCGTCAAGGTGACTTCAGTCCCAGTCCACTACGCGGTCGCGGGTTTGCGCGCAAAACGATTGCCGCGCTAGCCCGCCCGGTGGCACCCGGGGCACTTGGACGGGTGACCCACACGGGTCCGATCGCCTAGCGTGGCTGGTGCCGGGGGGATCGATCCTGATCGAGAGGAATCACGCATATGCCGCGCTCAGCCGCTCAGCGTCGCCTGCGCATCGTGACCGCGAGTTCGGCTATTACCACGCTGGTCATCGCTGCCGCTGCCGGTTCGCTGTCCGCCGATGCGACCACGGGGCCGGTGAAAGCCGGCCCGGTAGCGGCTAAGCCGCCGCCGGTCCCGGCGCTGCCGCTGGGCCAGGCCGGTTTGCCGCAGCGCACCGTCGCCCGCACCATCTCGCCCGGAGTCGGCATCACCACCATCGTGCGGGGAAACGCGCCCGGCGGCCGCGCCGCCAGCGCGAACGGGCCGTGGGCGGTGCGGCTGGTCGTCATCGATCCCGCCCGCACCCGGGCAAAGCTGCGCACCACCATCGGCGACGATCTGGCCCGCACCGATCAGGTGACTGAGCTGGCCCGGCGCACCAGTTCGATCGTGTCGCTGAACGGTAGCTTCTTCTCGCTGAATCGCTCTAAGGCGGCACCGGGTGACCCGGTCGGTTTCGCCATGGTCGGCGGGCAGGTGATCAGCAAGCAGACCGGTACCGCGGCCGAGGCGAATGTGATCATCGATTCATCCGGTAACCGGCTGCGCTTCGGCGCATACTCCTGGAGCGCCACCGCGAGTAACTCCAGATCCGGGGACCGGATCAGGATCGACGACATCAACACCATCCCCGCGGCGGCGTCCCGCTGCGACGATGACGACGAGCGGGATTGTGACGACGACGGCCAGGTGGTGCGTTTCACGCCGCATTTCGCCGCCAGCACCCCTCGGGGCGCGGGCACCGAGGTCGTCCTCGACCGCCGCGGCTGCGTCGACCGGGTGCTCAGCCGGCGCGGCACCGCGCTCGCCTCCTGGCAGACCTCGCTGCAGGCCACCGGAGCCGCGGCCGGTGAGCTGAAAGCGCTGGCAGGCCGGGGCGCCTGCCTGAAGATCAGCGAGCGGGTAACTGATGAGAAGGGCCGGAAAGTCACCTTCGGACGGCACAGCTACGCCGTGGCCGGCCGGCACCGGCTGCTCGTCAACGGCACCGTCGCCAGCGGGCTGAACGGCGCGAACATCTCCAAGCGCAACCCGCGCTCGGTCATCGGCACCCTGCCTGGCGGGAAGATCGGCATGCTCAACATCGACGGCCGCTCTGCCCGGAGCGTGGGCGCCACCCTGACCGAGACCGCCCGGGTCGCTAAGGCGCTGGGTTTCCGCGACGCCGTCAACCTGGACGGCGGCGGGTCCACGGTGCTCGTCGCCGGGACGACGGTGCTCAGCACCCTGTCCGGGTCGCGGATGCGGCCGGTGAGCGACGCCATCGTGCTGGTGCCGTAAGCGCGCGGTACCGCCGGGCTGGTCCGCGCCGGCTCGCCCCGGTCCGCGCCCGGGCGGTGCTGGTGAGGCCAGCACGGCCACCAGCACCGACACATCCACCCCGCCGATCGGATAACAGGTGAGCCTGATGCTCCCGGATAGGATTCGGCCGTGACCCCCACGTCCTTCGGCCCGAACGGCCGTGATCCGCAGCCCACGTCGAGAGATCAGCGCCGCGACCCCGGGGGCGCTCC
>CAMCQD010000276.1 GCA_945876925.1 uncultured Dermatophilus sp. | reverse complement strand
CGGTGCCGGGCCGCAGCAGAGCCCTGACCTGGGCGACGTAGGGCCGGTATCCGACGACCATGGAGGCGTCCCGCAGCACCTGGCGCGCCCGCGGGGTGAGCAGGTCCTCCGCGCCGGGGCCCAGGCCCACTACGGCGAGCTGCCCGCGCTGGACGAGCCGCCCGATGGCGCAGGTGGCCTCGGGCGTCTTGTGCTTGGTGACGATGAGGTCCGCGCCGCGAGCCAGCACCGAGGCCTCCGACACGCTAGGGGTGCCCACGGCCGCCTGCGCGTAGGCGGACGGGCTGGGCACGTCCTGGGCGGCGAGCACATCGGCCGGGTAGGTCACGAACGGCACCTGGTAGCGCTGCGCCAGCTCGCGGATGCCCTCCTCGCCGGCCTTGGCGTCGACGCTGGTGATCGCGGCGACGCTGGCCGGGGTCAGCCCGGCCCCGGCGAGGGTGGCGCGCACCAGCTGATCGATCGCATCGGCGGAGGTGCCGCGGTTGCAGCCGATCCCGATGATGAGGCTGGCCGGGTGCAGCGCCACGACCGGGATCTGGCTGCCGGGGCCGTCGTCCGCAGCGTCGCCGCCGGGGGCGGACGGCACGCTGGCGCGGTCGGTGACCACGATCCGGGCGACCGGGGGCGGGGGCGGGGGCAGCACCTTGACGTGCGAGCCGCGCCGCTCCACCCGCTCGACGCCCGCCTCGGCGACGTTCGGCGGCAGGGCAGGCAGCGGCCACGGGTGCTCCCGCACGAGCTCGACCGGGCGGCCGTCGATCATCGCCCGGGTGACGGCGGCCAGGTCGCCGCTGGTCGCCCAGCCGAGGGTGTCCAGGCCGGGCAGGTCGCGCACGTCGGTGGCGGTGGTGACCACGGCGGTCGCGCCCAGCCCGCCGGCGATCTTCCGCGCCAGCTCATTGGCTCCCCCGACGTGCCCGCCGACCAGCGGGATGACGAACCGGGCGGCGTCGTCGACCACGACCACGCCCGGGTCGGTGAGCTTGGAGGCCAGCAGCGGCGCGATCAGCCGGGTGGTCGCGCCCAGGGCCAGGTGGGAGACGAGCAGGTCGCATTCGGCCCAGGCGGCCGGCAGGTGGTCCCGGGCCGGGCCGTCGTACCGGCGCAGCCCGGCGTCGCCGGCGAGCAGGGCGTCGATGGCGTCAGCGTTCGCCCGGGACGCCGGGGTGTTGGTCAGCTGGCCGATGATCATGCGTGTGCTCCGTGTTCGCGCAGGTCACGGGCCGCTTCCTCGTTGGCGGCCCGGTATTGGTGCCGGAATCCGGGGTGGTACAGGTGGCTGCGGCGCTCCACCGGCGTGGTCGCCAGCGACGGCCCGACCAGTACGACGGTGTGCTTCCAGAACTTGTGCTCACGCATGGTGGCCGACAGTTCGTCGAGGCGGCAGCGCAGCAGTACCTCGTCCGGCCAGCTGACCCGGTGCCCGATGATGACCGGGGTGCCGGGCGGGTACCCCCCGGCGAGCAGTTCCTCTTGCAGCACCTTGTTCCGGGCGGCCGAGAGGTACAGCGCCATCGTCGTTCCGTGCCGGGCGAATTCGCGTACCTTCTCGCGCGGGGGCATCGGCGTGCGGCCGCCTTCTAAGCGGGTGAGGATGAGCGACTGGGCCACCTCCGGCCGGGTGATCTCGACGTCGCATGCGGCCGCCGCGGCCGAGTACGCCGAGACGCCGGGGATGGATTCATGCGGGATCCCGATCCGGTCGCACTGGTCGCGCTGCTCGGCGGTGGCGCCGTAGATCGCCGGGTCGCCGGTGTGCACCCGGGCGACCAGCAGCCCCTCGTCGCGGGCGCGCACGTACAGCGGCTCGATGTCTTCCAGCGCGGCCGAGGCGGAGTCGACCAGCAGGGCCTCCGGCTGGTGACCGGCGACGATCTCGGGGGCGACGAGCGAGGAGGCCCAGATGATGATGTCGGCCTCCGCGATCACCCGGGCGCCGCGCACGGTGATCAGGTCGGGCGCGCCGGGACCGGCCCCGACGAAGACGACCTTGCCGCCCGGTATCCGGCCGGGGCCGCGGGCTGCTCCGTCCGGCGGGCGCGCGGGGCCGTCAGCGGGACCGGTGCCGGGTGCGCGGACCTGGTCAGCGGGTTCGGGGTGGTTCACAGCCGTCCTCCCGGGGTTCGGCGGGCCGGGGTGGCCAGCACGGTGGAAAAATACGGGGCGCTCTCATCGAATCCGGCTGCCGGGCGGGTGAGCCGTTCCCCGGGCAGGCTCAGATCGGTGCCCACGACGATGTCGCGGGGGCTGCCGGTCCCGTCGCGGCCCGGGCCGGGCTCAGCCCCGGATCCGGCTGCGGGCTCGTCCCCGGGCCCGGGGCCGGATCCCCTGCCGCCTGCCGGGGCCGGGGCTGCCTCAAGTGCGGCCAGCACCTCGGGGAGCCGCCGACCGGCCTTGTACACCACGACCGTGTCGGCGACCTGCGCGGCCCGGGCGACGGTGTCGCGGTCGGCGGTGAACGGGACCAGCGCGAGCACCTCGGTCCCTTCCACCAGCGGAGTTCCCGCAGCGGCCCCGATCGCCTGCATGGCGGTGATCCCGGGGATGACCTGCGTGCGTACCTCCGGCAGCTGCTCGCGCACGGCGGCGGCCAGGTAGCTGAAGGTGGAGTACACGCTCGGGTCGCCGACGGTGGCGAACGCGACCGTGGCGGCCCCGGCGGAGAACAGCTCCAGGGCGGCCGAGGCGGCGACGGCCCAGGCCTCGCGGCGGCGGGCGGTGACCCCGCGCCGGTCGGCCATCGAGAACGGCACCCGCACGATCCGGGCGTAAGGGGCTACCTCGGCGACGATCGCCTCGGCCCGTCCGGCCTCGCTGGCACGTGCCTCGGTAGCCGGGACGAGCACGGCGTCGGCGCTGCTGAGCGTCCGGGCCGCCTTGAGCGTGACGAGTTCGGGATCGCCGGGGCCCACCCCGACACCGACAAGGCGTGGTTGAGCCACGGTGGTGTCCTCAGTTCTCTCGACCGATGGTTACCCGCGACCGGTCGAGTATCTGGCTCCCGTGCGGCACCGGCGGACGCGTACTCCGCTGGCGCTGCGCGGTCACAGTGGCGGGACCGCCCCGGGCTGGCCAGCCCCTAGTCCGCAGGCGCAGGCCCGCGGGGAGGCCGGCGTCACCGGCGTTCCTCGGCTCCGATCGCACCCCCAGCGTACGGGTCGCCGGCCCTCACCGGTGACGGTGACCACGCGCCGTCGTGCCCCGCGCCTTCCCCGGCGTTCCCGGGCCGCCCTTCGTCAGCGCCGGGGCAGGGCGCTCGCCAGGGAACCGGCGACGGGGTAGGTGCGGGTCTCGCGGGGCAGCGGCAGGCCGGCGCAGATCCGGTCCCGGGCAGGCAGTTTGCCGCGCATGAGGTAATCGTCCACCGACCGGGCAACGCACGCGTTAGCGGTCAGGTAGGCGCCGTGGCTGCCCTGGTCCTCGACCGCGACCATGCGGGTAGCCGGGCTGGCCAGGTGGGCTCGCAGCGCACCCTCCCACGGGGTGGCCGGGTCGAGTTCGGTCTGCACCATGAGCGCCGCCGGGAGCGGCCGGGAGCTGACCGCCCGCGCGGCCGCCTTGGGCTGGTAGGGCCAGTAGGCGCACGGCTGGATCTGCCACTCCCAGCCGAGCACCGGATACCGCTTGCCCAGCGCCCGGCCCTGCGCCGAGTACGAGCCCGGGTCGCGGCTCCAGTCGTTGTCATTGCACTGCACCGCCATGAAGACGGTCTCGCTGGCATCGGAGCCGGGCCCGGCCGCACCCGGGTCCGGGCCCGGGGCAGCGGCTGCGGCC
>CAMCQD010000275.1 GCA_945876925.1 uncultured Dermatophilus sp. | reverse complement strand
GCTGAGCCGCTCCCTCCGGCGCCGGATGGCAGCGCGGCTGGTGAACCCGGTGTGGTGGCGGTGCGGGGGACCGGCCGGCTGCCCGGCATGACGCGGGCGCCCGGCCTGGGGTGAATTCACCCTGACAGGCTAGGCGCCCGCGCGAGACCACAGGGCCCCTTCGGATTCTGCCCGGCTACCAGCTCAGGTAGCCGCCTGACCTGCCGGTATGGAAGCCCCGGCGAGCGGGCCATCACCGTGCGGCACGGGGGCCGTGACCGCCGGCGCCCGGCGGGCGGGAGCCGGACGACGGGCCAGCCGGGCCTTGATGCGGTCGGAGTTACGGACCAGGACAGCCGTCCACGCCAGCCCGGTGAAGAGGGCGAACGCGGCAGCCAGGAGCACCAGCAGCAACGCGGAGACGACCGCGCGCGGCTGCCCGGCACCGGTCAGCCAGCCGCCGCCGGCGAGGCTCGCCAGGCCCAGCGCGGACAGCATGGCCCCCAGCCAGGATGAGGCGGTGCCGCGCGCGAGGACCGCGCCGAGCACGAGGAGGACCGCGGCCGCAGTTGCCCCGGTGAGCACCGGCACCAGCTCGCCGACGGGCAGCCCCGGGCGCGGGGACTGCGGCGCCAGGGCCGGGGTGGAGACCAGCACCGTGCACGTCAGCGCGGTGGCGCACAGGCCGGCGAAGGTCACCCCGAGGCTGCGCATCTGCGCGGTGCTGTCAATCCAGCGCAGCATCCGGCCCAGCCGGATCAGCGCCGACAGTACGAGCACGGCCCCGCCGGCGATGAGGCCGGAGGCGAACGCGCCGGAGGCGAGCCCGACGCCGACCAGGGAGAGCCAGGCCGAGGTGAGCCCGACCTCGCCGCTGGGCAGGACGATGATCGCCGTCCCCGCCAGCAGCGCCGCGATGGTCACGAGCACGAAGGTCACCGAGCGCATCTGGCGCAGCTCCGGCGAGGCGATGGCCATCACGGCGACCCAGCCGAAGAAGAGCGGCACCGCGCACGACACCTGCGTCCAGCCCACCGAGGCGGCCCCCAGGGCGCCGGCCCAGGCCGCCGCCAGCGCGGCCAGCGCGACCACCCGGGCGATGGCGTCGGCGACGGTGGTGTCCGTCACGGTCCAGGTGCCGTGCGGGCAGGCGGCGACGCCGGTGAGCAGCGCGATGGCCGGGGCGATGAGGGAGGCAGCCGGCGAGGACGACAAGGCGCAGGCCGCCAGCACCGAAGCGCTGGCGATCACGAAGGCAGCCGTCAGCCACCAGCCGAACTGGCCGGAGGGGGCCGGTTCGGGAGGTGCCGCGGTGACCTGGGGCGGGTGCAGGTGCTGCGTGCTCATCGGGACGCGGCTGACCCGCGTTTCGGCGTCCTTTCGGGGGTCGTGGCTGATACCGTGACGTTCTTGCGCTCCCACCCTTCTATCCTCCCTGACGGCAGGGGAACTGGAGTCCCGTTACGGACACGGTGTGGTTGCGGTCAGGCATCGTTTTGTCACGCGCCCGGTAAGGCGCGGGCAGGGGCCGCGTGCCCGCCGCGGCGTCGCATGTCATCGGCCGTGGCGGCGGTCCGCAGTGAGCTAACTGGACGTATGTCCAAGAGTTTGCCGGGTGCATCAGCTCCGCCCCGATGTATGCCACCGCCGTCTCACCCGGGGTGCGGGCGGGCCGCCGTCCCGGTCCTGCGCGGTCTGCGCGTGACGCGCGAAAAGCCCTGGTTAGCGGTTTGGCTAGCCGCTTCCAGGGGTGCTCCGGGGCGGGCGCTTTACTGAGTGCTGACGCAAAGGGCACTCATTGGCGCCTCTCAGTGTCTTGTCAGGAACGTGTGTTCGTGCTGGGATAACTGTGTTACCACTCGCCGGCGAGTTGTACAGGGGTGCCTGGCGAGGGTTTCTCACGGGGAGGGACCGATGTCACAGCTCACCAGACGTGCGCGTTCCGCGCTAGCTGCCGCCGGGGTCATGACCGTCGTCGCGGCCTCGGGGGTCGCCGGTGCCCGCGTCGCCGCCGCCGCGCCCGCTCCGGATCCTGCGGCCACGACGGCTCCTGCGCCGGTTCCGGCGGTCACTCCGGTGCCGGCCGCCCCGGCGCCCACCGCGTCCGGCGTGCCGGGCAGTACGGGCGCGCGCACGGCCGTCCCGTCCGCTGGCATCACGTGGAAGCGCTGCGGCTCGATGCAGTGCGGCACGCTCACCGTGCCACTGGACTACGGCAACCCGGCCAAGGGAACCATCCGGCTGTCCCTCGGGCGGCGCCCGGCCGACGATGTCAAGCGCAAGGCCGGGGTCATCTTCGTCAACCCGGGAGGCCCGGGCGGCTCCGCGTCGTCCGCCGTCCCGCAGTTCGCCCAGCTGCTCGGGCGCGAGGTGCGCGCCCGGTACGACATCATCGGCATCGACCCGCGCGGCGTCGCCGGCTCGGACCTGGCAGTCTGCGAGGCAGTCGCCGACGAGCCCGAATTCCCCAGGGCCGCGTTCCCGCTGAGCGAGGCCGAGCGCGCCGTGTGGTTCGCCTTCGACGCCTTCGGCCGCAAGCTGTGCGACTCCGCCAGGCCGCGCATCCTGTCGTACATGACCACCGCCGACGTGGCCCGGGACATGGACCGGGTCCGGGCCGTTCTCGGGCAGGAGACGATCAACTACTACGGCGTCTCCTACGGCAGCTACCTGGGCGCCACCTACGCCGCCCTGTTCCCCGAGCGGGTGCGCACGATGGTCACCGACGGCGTGTTCGACCCCGTGGCCTGGGCCAATGGCCGCGTAGGCGACGGTTACATCACGCCCGTCTCGACCCGGATCAAGTCCCACCTGGGCACCCACGAGGCGCTCATGTCGGCCATCGCCGAATGCGAGTCGGTGGGCACCGACGAGTGCGCCGAGGCCGGGACCATCCGCGGCGACTGGTATGAGCTGACCAGCCGGCTCAAGCAGGCCCCGGTCACCATCGGCGAGGGCCCGGGCCAGTTCACGCTCCGGTACCAGGACGTCATCGCCACCGTCACCGGGATGCTCTACGACAGTGAGGGCGTGCCCGACCTGCTCTCCTTCCTGCACGAGCTGAACACCGGGGTGGACCAGTCCCAGGGCGGCTCGGCTGCGCGCCCCGCCGGGGGCACGTTCAAGGCCGGTAACCGGCCGCTCGCCCTCTACCGCAAGCTGGAGGCGCGCGAGGCCAGGCTGCGCGAGAGCAGGATCGCCTTCAACCCGCCGTCCGCGCCCGCCGAGGGGATGGACGGCCAGCCCCGCTCCACGTTCGACGCAACAGCTCCGGGCGTGCTGTGCAGCGACGGCCGCAGCCCCTCGGGCACTAGTGCCTGGGTGAACGCCGCCGCCAGCGCGGACCGGGAGGCGCCCGGCTTCGGGTCGCAGTGGACGTATCTGTCCTCGGTGTGCTCGGGATGGAAGTTCAAGGGCCACAACGCCTACCGGGGGTCGTTCGAGTCCCGGCCGGCCGGGGGCATGCTCGTGATGAGCACGCTGCATGACCCGGCCACCCCGTATTCGGGGGCCCGGGCGCTGCGCCGCCTGGTGGCCAGCTCCCGCCTGGTGACCGTGCCCGGCTGGGGGCACGCCACGCTGGACCAGTCCGGGTGCGCCACGGCGGTCCGGAACAACTACATCCTCACTGGCCAGCTGCCGGCCCGGGACATGACCTGCCGTCCGGATCACCGGCTGTTCACCCCGCTCGACTGAAGCGGCGCCGGCCGCGCGGCCGACCGCTCCGCGTGGGCCTCTCACCCCCCAGGTGAGAGGCCCACGGCACCTGCCGGGGTGCTGACCTCGTCTCAACCCCAACAGACACAGCCAC
>CAMCQD010000274.1 GCA_945876925.1 uncultured Dermatophilus sp. | reverse complement strand
CTCGAGCTGGCCCCGGACGGCGTCGACTGGCAGGCCCTCGTCACCGGCCGGTAACAGGCGGAGTACGTTTCCCGGCCGCTCCCGGCGCACCCTGCCGGGGGCGGCCGGCGCGCGTCCCGGCCCGGCCGGGTCCCCGGGGAGCCGGGCTGGCTGCCGCCGTCGTGCCGGGCGGGTTTGCGCATCCGTCCCCGCAGCGGGGCCGTGCTCGCTCCTGGCGTGAGTTCCGTTACCCGGCATAGGCGCCCGCTATCCAGCAGAAATATTGCTCTGAGCAGCGTTTTCGGATGGATACAACTGCCCGAAACAACAGCCTTACTCGTCCGTTGAATGGTGCGTAAGAACCACAGCTGGCGAAGGGTGTGTACACGTCGATGACGCGCGCGGGCGGCAACGGCAGCAAGGATGAGCGGCACCGGCCGGAGGACCGGTCGCTCGCTGGTCCCGGCGCGGAACCACTCGGGGAGCCCGCTGCGGCGGAGGCGGATGCCGCGCCAGCCGCTGACCCCGCTCCCGCTGACCCCGCTCCCGCCGGGGCCGGAGTGCCCGGGTCCGCAGAGGTCATCGCCGAGGCCCTGCCCGCTGGCCTGTCCGGCCAGGACTGGCTCTCCGGCGGGCCAGGTGAGCCCGGGGACTCCGCCGGCCTGGCTCCCCGGGTGCTCGGCCGGGGTCACGTGGCCGGATTCGCCGCGGCGCTGGTGATCGCCGGGGCCATCTTCACCGGCGTGTTCGCCGTCGGGGCCACCGAAGTCGCTCCGCCATCCAATGCCGTCTCCAACTCGGCTCCCTTCGAAGCTTCCGGAGCCGATGTCACCGGTGCCTCCGGCTTGTCCGCGGTGCCCGGCCTCGACGTGGTAACGGCGGCCCGGCTGGTCAGCGAGGCGATGTCGGCGGTGCGGCCGGGCAGCACCCCCGCGACCAGGGCCAAGGTCAAGGCCAGGACCGCACCGAGCAGCCAGCGGCTCTCCGCGGTAGCGGTGAGCACCGCCATCCCGGCCCGGATGATCCTGGCGTACCGCACCGGTGAGCGGATCATCGCGGCGCGGTACCCCCGGTGCAATCTGCGCTGGTGGCTGCTGGCCGGGATCGGCCGGGTCGAGTCCGGGCACGCCGCCGGCGGCGCGGTCGACGCCAAGGGCGTCACCCTCACCCGCATCCTCGGCCCCCGGCTGGACGGCACCACCCCGGGCACCGCCGTCATCACCGACTCCGACGCCGGCCGGTACGACGGCGACCCGCTCTATGACCGGGCCGTGGGACCGATGCAGTTCCTGCCCGGGACCTGGGCCGGGGCGGGCCTGGACGGCAACGGCGACCGGATCGCCAACCCCAATCAGGTCGACGACGCCGCCGCGTCTGCCGGCGGCTACCTGTGCGCCGCCGGGGGAGACCTGAGCGACCCGGACGACCTGGCCCGGGCTATCCTGCGCTACAACAACTCCCGGGCTTATGTGCAGGACGTGCTGGCCGGGGCGGTGGCCTACCGCAACGGCGTCAAGCCGGTCAGCTCACCGCATCGCGTAGGCGGCACCGCCTCGCGTACTGCGACGGCACCCGCGCCGGTCGCCACGCCCGCCACCCCGCGCAGCACCAGCGGCCGCGTGCCGCCGGGCAGGGTTTCCACTCCGGCGGGCACCTCCGCCCGCACCTCCGTTCCCGCCGGCACGACCGCCACCACGGCGCCTACCGCCACCACGGTGACCACGCCGGTCACGCCGGGTCCCTCCGGCGGCACGTCCTCGCCGTCCGGGCTGCCGACCTGCCGCCCGGCGCGTCCCGGGGAGGTGTCCGCTACGACGCCGGCCACCCCCGGCCGGGCCACGGCGGCATCCCCGCCGGCCACCGCCTCGCCGTCCGGATCGCAGGACTGGGAGCCGGGTGATCCGCGCATCGCCCACCTGCCCGTCTGTCCCACGCCGGCGGCTGCCGTGCCCACTGGGACGGGTACCCTGACCCCTGGTGTGTCGTTGCGCACCGTTTTGGGACCCTCCTCGACCCGGTCGCGAAACTGACTGCGGGATAGCGAAACCCACGGTCAGCGCAGGCTGCGGTCCGTGCGGCCGGACGGCTGCGGGTGATACGAGGACTAATCGCCCCCTGCCCTGGACGGCCGTTCAGGATACGTAGCTCGCCCTGGTGACGGTACATTGGGCGCGGAAGCAGGTGGATAGCCTTCCCGGGCCACTGCCTCCAGTGGCGCACAACGGTGACCAGCGCCGATCGACCGGGTTCGGGGCCCGGGTGGTCGGACGGGCTCTCCCGCCCGGATGCTGTGTTCCTGAACGGCTCGCTACGCAGGTGCTCCGCGGGGCGCATGCGTAGCGAACGGGGGAAGAGGGGCAAGGACTTCAGCCAAGAGCTACACCGAGGACCACGAGGTCGCGCGGCTCGGTGAAATCGAGCCCGAACCTGGTTCTAACCGCAGGCGGAACCTGGTCATCGCGGGTGCAGCCGTGTCCGTCACCGCGGCCGTGGTCGCCACGGTCGTCCTCATGACCCGTGAGCCGTCCGGTGACTCGGCCATGCGCGGCGACAACCGCCGGGTTGCGCTGTCCTCGGTCGGCCACCCCCTGGAAGTGACCCAGGCCCAGCTCGCCCAGTCCACGCCCCTGGCCGAGCAGGCGCTCAACGGCTCACTGGCCAGTCCGTCGAACACCCCGTCAGGCGCCAACGGGGGCATCCCCGAGCAGGCCCTGGCCGCGTACCGGCAGGCGGAGGCGGGCGCCAAGGTCGAGTTCCCCAGCTGCAACGTGTCCTGGTGGGTGCTCGCCGGGATGGGCAAGGTCGCCTCAGATCACGGGGCCGGCACCGAATACGACTCCACCGGCACGACCCTCGCGCAGATCCGCGGCACCCGGCTGGACGGCCGGACCATCGGCACCACCCTGGTGACTGACACCGACAAGGGCGAACTCGACGGTGACGCCGAGTACGACCGCGCGATGGGCCCGCTGCAGTTCCTCCCCGGCATGTGGTACCTGGACGCCCGCGACGGTAACGGGGACGGGCTGGCCAACCCCGACAACATCTACGACGCCGCGTTCGGTGCCTCCGCCGTGGTGTGCGAGGGCGGCGACAACATGTCCACCGCCGAAGGGCTCGCCAAGGGGCTCTACCGCTACACCGCCAGTGAGGAAGTCGTCCAGAGCATCCTCACCTGGGGTTCCTGGTACAAGAAGACCGTCTCCCCGGCGCCGCCGACGGTGACGCCGGCTCCGCCGCGCGGCACGGCGACTCCGCGTCCCACGACCCGGGCGGGCGATCCCGGCTCGGGTGCGACCCGGGGGAGCACCGCCACCTCCCAGCCGCGCACGACCCGGCGTCCCACCGGGCCATCGGTCATCGCGCCGAGATCGACCGCGATGCCCAGGGCGACATCCCGGCCCACCGGGACCCCCAGCCCGACTCGGACGAACCCCAGCCCGTCGGCGACGAGCCCGCGGCCGACTCATACCCAGCCAGGGACGAGCCAGCCTGGCACGCCGAACCAGACTTCCTCGCCGACCTCGCCTCAGCCGCCGTCGAACACGACCTCCCAGCCGGAACCGCCGAACCCGCCGGCCCAGACGGACACCCCTGCGCCCACGCAGTCCTATACGAACGCGCAGACCCAGACGAGCACGCAGTCAGTGACGTTCACGCCTACGCCGAGCCAGCCGCCGTCGCAGTCTCAGACGGCCACCCTGTTTCCGACGGTGACGTGGATCCCGACGTTCCCCCCGAGCCCGAGCCAGCCTGCGCCTAGCCCGAGCCAGCCGGCCCCTTCCTCCTCGGCCCCCGCGCCGAGCCCGGGCCAGCCGGCGCCTGTGCCTTCTTCCCCGGCGCCCGCGCCGGAGCAGCCCACACC
>CAMCQD010000273.1 GCA_945876925.1 uncultured Dermatophilus sp. | reverse complement strand
TGGTGGCCCGGGTGACCTCGCCCAGTTGCTCGGAAAGCTGCCCGAAATGAGTGGCGCGGTCCCGTTCCAGGCGGGTGACCTGCTGCTGCACCTGGGCCAGGGCCGCCGACATCGGCCCGAGGACGCGGGCGGTGTCGCTGTCGCGCTCCTCGTACCGGTCGCGCTGGGCCAGGTACTCGTCCCGCTCGGCCAGCTGCTCGCGCAGCACCAGCGACTCGGTTTGCGCGGCCGACAGCGGCGCCTCGAAGCGCAGCCGCCCGCGGGCGAATCCGGCGGCGTAGCTGGCGGCGGCGGCCAGCAGTACGGCGATGAGCAGGAGCAGCAGCACCGGCCAGGAGATTTCGATCATGACGTCAGCTTGCCAGCCGCCACTGACAAGCCCGGGGGCGAAGGCTGCCAGCGGCCTGCCCGGGCCAGGCACTGGCGTACTGCCGGGCTGCCGTCGGCGCCGTCCGGGGCGGGCCTGCCGCGCCGGTAGAATCCTGGATTCGTGGCACTCACCATCGGAATCGTCGGTCTCCCGAACGTCGGCAAGAGCACGCTGTTCAACGCGCTCACCAAGAACAGCGTGCTCGCGGCGAATTACCCGTTCGCCACGATCGAGCCCAACGTGGGCGTCGTGCCGCTGCCCGATGCCCGCCTGGGCGTGCTGGCGGGCATGTTCGCCTCGGAGAAGATCATCCCGGCGACGGTCTCGTTCGTGGACATCGCCGGGATCGTGCGCGGTGCCTCCGAGGGGGAGGGGCTGGGCAACAAGTTCCTCGCCAACATCCGCGAGGCTGACGCGATCTGCCAGGTGATCCGGGCTTTCGCCGATGACGATGTGGTGCACGTCGACGGCAAGGTGAGTCCCGGGGACGACATCGAGACGATCAATACCGAGCTGATCCTGGCCGATTTGCAGACCGTGGAGAAGGCTATTCCCCGCCTCGAGAAGGAGGTCAAGGGAAAGAAGACGAGCAAGGCCGTGCTCGATGCCGCGCTCGCGGCGCAGGCCGTGCTGGAGCGGGGTGGCACTTTGTTCGCCCAGGCGGGCCCGGCCGGGATCGATGTGACGCTGCTGCGTGAACTGGGCCTGATGACGACCAAGCCGTTCTTGTTCGTCTTCAACGTCGACGAGGACCAGCTCACGGATGCCGAGCTGCAGGAGGAGCTGTCGGCCCTGGTGGCCCCGGCCGAGGCGATCTTCCTCAATGCCAAGCTCGAGATGGACCTGGCCGAGCTCGACGATGACGAGGCGATGGAGCTGCTGGAATCGGCAGGCGTGCCTGAGCGCGGCCTTGACCAGCTGGCCCGCAAGGGATTCCGTACCCTCGGACTGCAGACCTTCCTCACTGCCGGGCCGAAGGAATCGCGCGCCTGGACCATCCGCGAGGGCTGGACTGCCCCGCAGGCCGCCGGGGTCATCCACACCGACTTCCAGAGGGGTTTCATCAAGGCCGAGATCGTCTCCTACGACGACCTGGTCGCAGCAGGTTCCCTGCCCGGAGCCAGGGCGGCCGGCAAGGTCCGCATCGAAGGCAAGGACTACGTCATGTCCGACGGAGACGTAGTGGAGTTCCGCACAGGGCTTACGTCTGGGAGTAAGAAGTAGAGTCGGATTCTGGCTGCCAGTGATACGGCATTGCGCACCTATGAGAATGAGTTTGCCCTCGGGCGGGCATTCAAGTCCGGCTGGGTCGTCTTCTGTGTGATCCCCGGACCTTCCCACCGAGTACGGTGATCTAGTGGATTGGGGTCATTCTTTGAAGTTCCACCGTCGCTCCAGAGTGCGAGAGGGTGAGTAATCATGCGATTATCGCGTGTGGGAATTGCCAACCACAGCCGGGTTCAGGATCTGAGTCTTGAGTTGCGCCGACATGCTGTGATCGTCGGCGCAAACGACGTCGGCAAGTCGTCGATCCTCCGAATGCTCAACCTGCTCTTGGGATCGAGCACCGCTGCCTTGTACCAGGCATTGACCCCCGGGGACCTGAGGGATTCCAATCAGCCGCTCGTCGTCAATGCCTTGTGGGCGGACTTCACGGACGAGAACAGGCGGGTTTTCCCCGATGAGATCACCATCGCCGATGACCAGGCCAGCGAGTACCTCTGGGTCCAGATAGTGGTGGAGGCGGACCCCGAGGATGACGAGGCTGTAACGGTACGTCGATGGTTCCCTGAGAGTGGCCACCAGCGAGCGCCCAGCCGAGAGCAACTGGAGGCCTTCGGATGGCGATTCCTCAAGGCGACGCGGGGGTCGTCGATGATCGAGGGTGCGCACAGTCCGGTCCGGACCTTGCTGGCCGCCGCCGATCTCGGTACCGACGAGGACAAGCTGAGGACCATCTTGGAGCGGTTCAACGAGAAGCTGGCGGGCAACGAGTCGATCGGGAAACTTCTTGACAAAGTGGCTGCCCACCTCAGCCGCGCGATGCCGCGTGCGATCGCGAAGCATGACTTCGCGGTCCGCAGTGTCACAGACCCGTCCACCGACGTTCTCCAAGACGTGACGATCTTTCTTAACCGGGGTGACGACCAGGTCTCGCTGATGGAGCAGTCTGACGGTGTTCGTCAACTCATGTCGATGACGCTCTTTGATCTGGCTGAGGGGACTGCGAACGTCCTCGCGATCGACGAGCCGGAAATCCACCTACACCCAGCCAGCCAGCGGACAGTCGCAGACTTACTGAGCGCTGACGGTAATCAGACGATCATCGTCACGCACTCGCCATACATCCTCCACCGGTTCGAGCCTTCGGAGGTCATCGCTGTCGACCGGCACGGAAAATGTCGGCAGATTGGCGACGAAAAGCTGACGAATGTCGAGAAAGTGCGGGCTCACTGGTGGTCGCCGCGCCTGCTCGAAGCGCTGACAGCGAGGTTTGTCGTCCTCGTGGAGGGCGATGCTGACCGAGTGATAGTTGAGGCAGTTGCCGCGAAACTCGGCATCGACCTCCACCGGCTTGGCGCAGTGGTCATCGAGCTGGACGGAGCCGACAAGTTCACGAACGTCTTTCCCCTCCTAGGACCTTGCGGATTCGGGCCGACTCTGCTCGGTCTTGTGGATAAGGCGGAGAGTGGCAAGTGGGTGGGCGCGTTTAAGGGTAAGCCGAGGGATGTTGTCGACAAGAAGATCTTCATCTCTGATATCGATCTCGAGGACGAATACACGCGCGCTCTTGGCGGACCGCTAGCTGCGCGGGCGCTCATCGACGGCGGGTTCTGTCGAGAGCAGGGAATCCTCCAGGCATCCGGAGTCGTTGTGCTCGAAGATATTTCCGCGCACCAGGTGGCGAAGTTTTGCCGCAAGAACGGGAAGGTCGAAGCGGCAACTTGTATCTCGGAAGCGTTGGATGTCAGCGCTGCTGAGAAAATCGGAAGCGTTGCTAGGCTCGTCCGAATGCTCGACGAACTGAGCCGGCAATGAGTAGGTTCACTCTCAGCGGGGAACAACTCGCCGCAGTTACCTCGGAGAAGGAGCACCTGCTGATCGTCGCGCCTCCTGGTTGCGGGAAAACGGAGGTCCTGGCGCACAGGGCCGCGCGCCAGATCGGTCTACTAAAGCCGGGTCAGAGAGTACTCGCCCTCACATTCACCAAGCGCGCCCGCGCGAACCTTGAGGATCGCCTACGTTCGGTGTTAGGACAAGAACGAGTACGCCGACAGATTGTCGTGCGTAACTTCCACGGTTTCGCTACTCAGGTCGTTCTCGCGCATGGCAGGACCATCGGCCTGCGCATGGAGGATCTGGGGATGCCGAAGACCAGCACCATGCGACGCGCGATGCAGGTTGCTGGAGGCGGTCACGCGATGTACGACGCAGAACGGCTTCTAGCCGAGATTAAGAGGGCCCCACTCTCCGACGCTGAG
>CAMCQD010000272.1 GCA_945876925.1 uncultured Dermatophilus sp. | reverse complement strand
CACCGAGACGCTGAACCTGCTCGCTGCCTCCCGGCACCTGGACTGGCGCGGCCTCATCGTGGGGGACGGCCCGTACGCTGGCCCGCTGCGCAGCCTGACCCGCCAGCTCGGCCTGGAGGAGCGGATCGTGTTCACCGGGGCGGTCGACCCCGGCCGGGTCGCCGACTACTACCGGCTCGGTGATGTGTTCGTCTCTTCCTCGCGCAGCGAGACCCAGGGACTGACCTACGTGGAAGCGCTCGCCTCCGGGCTGCCTGTGCTCTGCCGGGACGATCCGGTGCTGGACGGGCTCGTCGCCGACGGGGTGAACGGCTTCCGGTATGTCACCGCCGGCGACTTCGCCCGCGGGTTCACCCAGCTGATGACCCAGCCGCAGCTGCGGGCGGAGTTCTCCCGCCAGGCCAGCGCCAGCGCCGGGCGGTTCTCGGCGCAGACGTACGTCGACGCCGCGCTGGAGGCGTACGCGGCCGCCTGCCAGCGGCCCGGCGGCAGCCCCGTCCCGGTCGGTGACGCTGCCTGAGCCCGGCGGCCGCTGCTACCCCGCTGCCAGCGGTTGCTTTCCGGTTGCCGCCGGGCCCGGCTGATCCCGCCCGGCTGGACCGTGAGGGTCAGGCGGATCCGGCGGCCCCGGCCCCCCGGACGATGACCGCCTGGTACAGCTCCTCGAACCGGGCCAGCCGGGCCGCGTAGTACTCCGCGCGCCCGGGCACCGGCTGCCAGGGCGAGTCCAGCGGCACCGGTTCGCGCGGTACTTCCGGCGCCAGGATCTCCAGGGCGTACAAGGCCGTGCCGTGCATGGTGGAGCGCTTGATGCCGGCCGGCTGGACGGGAACCCCGGCGGCGTCGGCCACGATCTGCAGCAGCCCGCCCAGGTTGCCCGACACCCGGCCGGTCGCCCGCAGCGCCTCCGGTGCCCCGGCGACCTGCGCGATCTGGGAGGCCAGGCGCAGGTAGCTCAGCGCGACGCCCTCCATCGCCCCCCGGTACAGCGGCCCGGCGTCGTGGCTGTAGCCGACATCGCGGAACACCGCCTGCGCCCCGGCGGCCCATCCGGTGGCCCGCTCGCCGGTGAGGAACGGCAGCACGAGCGGCGTCGTCTCGCCGGGGTCAGCCAGCAGGATCGCGGCCCGCTCGTCCTCGCCGGGCAGGCGCAGTACCTGATCGAGCCAGGACACCACCCGGCCGACATCGTTGAGCGCCCCGCCGACCAGGCTGCGCCGCGCGTCGATGCGGTAGCACCACAACCCGGCCGGCACGTGCGCGGGCACGCCCGGCAGGAGCACCCGCATCGCTCCGGAGGTCGCGAACCCGGTTACCGGGATGGCCGGGCTGGTCTCGCCCGCGCCCAGGCTGGAGGCGATGCCGTCGGGGATGGGCGGGAACCAGGGCACGTTCGCCAGCGCCGGCCAGCGGGCCGCGACGGTGCCGCTGGCCGGGTACAGCGGCTGGTCCGGGTCGGCGATCCGCGATAGCTGGCCCGGCTCGATCCCGGCCAGTTCGATTGCGGGCTCGCACCACTGCCCGGTGTGCCGGTCGAGCAGGCCCGCCCAGGCGGCGGTGGCGGTGCTGGCCGCGGTCACGCCCAGTAGCTTCAGCCAGATGTACTCGCCCAGGCTCATCCAGTGCCGTACGCGGGCGAACCGGGCCGGGTCCGCCTGCCGCCACCAGCGGAGCATGGCCGGCAGGTGGGAGGTGTGCAGCCGGGTGCCGGTGAGGTGGTGCAGGGCGGCCTCGTCCGCCTCGCGGCGCAGCTGCCGGACCTGCTCCCAGGAGCGCGAGTCGGCGTAGGTCAGGCACGGGGTGATGGCCTGGCCGTCCTCGTCGGTGCCCACCAGGGTGGCGGCGAACGTGTCCAGGCATACCCCGCCGATCCGGCCGGCCACGTCGGGGGTGAGGACCGCGTCGATCACCTGCCCGATCTCACCGGCCACCTGGTCGGCGTCAATAGTCGAGGTGCCGTCCCCGGCGGAGGTGAAGGCGTGCCCGGCTTTCGCGCGCCGCCGCGTCAGCGGCCGGGCGGTCGCGTCGTACAGGCACGCCCTGGTCCCGGTCGATCCGATGTCCATCGCGAGCACGATCGGACCGGTGGCGGCGCTGACTTCCACGCTGAAGCTCTCAGTGGCCATAGCCGAAGGCTATAAGCGCTCGCCTGGGCCCGGTCCTCAACGGGCACCGGTGTGCTGCCGGCTACGTCGCCGATTCCGGCGCGGGCGCACCGATTCGTTCCCTCCGGTGAGGGCGGTTACCATCGCACCGGGCCGCAACCCCTCGGCTATTTCCCGGCGGTGACCCTGCCGGATCGACCCCCTCCCACATCTTTCATGAACGGGCCCTGCGATGACCCAGATTCAGGTCTACGACACCACCCTCCGTGACGGAGCACAGCAGGAGGGGCTCAACCTCTCCATCGCCGACAAGCTCAAGATCGCCGCGCTGCTCGACGAACTAGGCGTCGGGGTCATCGAGGGCGGCTGGCCGGGCGCCAGCCCCAAGGACACTGGTTTCTTCGCCGAGGCGGCCCGCTCGCTCACGCTGCGCACCTCGGTGCTGGCCGCGTTCGGGGCCACCCGCAAGGCGTCGGCCTCCTCCGCCGCGGACGATCCGCAGGTGCGTGCCCTGCTCGACTCGCAGGCGCCGATGATCACCCTGGTCGCCAAGTCGCACGCGCGGCACGTCGACCTGGCGCTGCGGACGGACCTGGCCGAGAACCTGGCGATGATCCGCGACACCGTCTCGCTGCTGACCGCAGAGGGGCGCCGGGTCGTGCTCGACGCGGAGCACTACTTCGACGGCTACCAGCTGAACCGGGAGTACGCCCTGGAAGCGGTGCGGACCGCGGCCGAGGCCGGTGCCGAGGTGGTCGCGCTGTGCGACACCAACGGCGGGATGCTGCCGCACATGGTGCACGACATCGTCGCCGGCACGATCGCGGCCACCGGGGCGACGATCGGCATCCACTGCCACAACGACACCGGCTGCGCCGTGGCGAACTCGATCATGGCGATCAACGCCGGAGCGGTCCAGGTGCAGGGCACGATGAACGGCTACGGCGAGCGCACCGGCAACGCTGACCTGCTCACCATCATCGCCAACCTGGAACTCAAGCAGGACCTGCGGGTGCTGCCCGCCGGGCGGCTGACCGAGCTGACCCGGATCGCGCACGCCGTCGCCGACATCACGAACGTGCCCGCCACGGCCCGGCAGCCCTACATCGGGGCGAGCGCATTCGCGCACAAGGCGGGGCTGCACGCCAGCGCCATCAAGGTCGACGCCGACCTGTACCAGCACACCGAGCCGGCCCTCGTCGGCAATGAGATGCGCATGCTCGTCTCGGATATGGCCGGGCGGGCCAGCGTCGAGCTCAAGGGCCGCGAGCTGGGATTCGACCTGGCCCAGGACCGGGAGGTGATCGCCCGCGTGGTGGAGCGGGTCAAGGGCCTGGAGCAGGACGGGTACACCTTCGACGCGGCGGACGCCTCCTTCGAGATGCTGCTGCGCCGGGAGCTGGACGGGAAACCGCTGGTGTACTTCGACGTCGAGAGCTGGCGGGTGATCAGCGACTCGTCTGGGGACCCCTCCGGGGCCGAGGCCACCGTCAAGGTGCGCGCGGACGGGCAGCGGTTCATGGCGATCGGGGAGGGCAACGGACCGGTCAACGCGCTCGACCATGCGCTGCGCCGGGCGCTGGTGACGGTGTACCCCGAGCTGGACCGGATCGACCTGACTGACTACCGGGTGCGCATTTTAGAGTCCTCGCACGGCACCGACGCGATCACCCGGGTGCTCATCGAGCACAGCAACGCGGCGACCAGCTGGACCACGGTCGGGGTCGGCGGTGACATCGTCAACGCGAGCTGGATCGCTCTCA
>CAMCQD010000271.1 GCA_945876925.1 uncultured Dermatophilus sp. | reverse complement strand
CATCGCGGCGGCGTTCCCGAGCGCGTGCGGTAAGACCAACCTGGCCATGCTGGAGCCCACCATCCCGGGCTGGAAGGCTGAGCTGATCGGCGACGACATCGCCTGGATGCGTTTCCGCGACGGCCGCCTGTACGCGGTCAATCCCGAGAACGGACTGTTCGGCGTCGCGCCGGGGACCGGCTACTCCACCAACAGCAACGCCATGCGCACCATCGAACGCGGCCACTCCATCTTCACCAACGTGGCCCGCACCCTCGACGGGGACATCTGGTGGGAGGGGATGAGCGAAGCCCCCGCCGAGCTCATCGACTGGCACCGCGAGAAGTGGACCGCCGCCGGGGACGGCGCCGCCGGTAAGCTCGCGGCCCACCCGAACAGCCGGTTCTGCACGCCGATCGAGCAGTGCCCGATGATCGCCCCGGAGTTCAGCGACCCCAATGGCGTTCCGATCGACGCCATCTTGTTCGGCGGGCGCCGCAAGACCACGGTTCCGCTGGTCACCCAGGCCCGGGACTGGAATCACGGCGTGTTCATCGGCTCGACGGTCTCCTCGGAGACCACGGCGGCGGCGGCCGGGGCGGTCGGCGTCGTGCGGCGTGACCCGATGGCGATGCTGCCGTTCATCGGCTACAACGCGGGCGACTACCTGCAGCACTGGATCAACATGGGCCGCGAGCACGCCGGTGCAGTGCCGCAGGTCTTCCTGGTGAACTGGTTCCGCCGGGACGCCGATGGCGGCTTCGCCTGGCCCGGCTTCGCCGAGAACAGCCGCGTGCTGGCCTGGATCATCGACCGGCTCGAGGGCAAGGCGCAGGGCGAGGAGACCCCGATCGGCACCATCCCCGCCAAGGGAGAGCTCAACGTCGAGGGCCTGTCCGAGACCCCGGAGCAGATCGAGGCGGCACGCCGGTTCATCGCCGAGGAGTGGGTCGCCGAGCTACCGCTGATCGACGAGGGGTACGCCATGTTCGGCGACCGGCTGCCAGCTGAGCTCGCCGCCGAGCTGAGCGGCCTCAAGGAGCGCCTCGGCGTGCAGTGACTCCCCCGCCCTGGCCGCGCGGGGCCGCTCCGGCGGCCCTGAGCCCTGAGGAGGCGCCCCGGGAGCGTACGCGGCCGCGCTGCCGCCGGTGGCGCGCGGCGACCGGAGGCGAGTCCCCCGGAGGGGGGCCGGTGCTCACCGGCCCCCCTCCGTCATGCGCTCAGGGAATCGCCCCGGAGGAGACCGGCCGGCTACCGGCACCGCCTCCCCTCTGCGGACGGCACCGGCCTTGCGCCTGCCCGGGCCGCCGGGACCTGGGCAGGCGGATCGTGCTGACACGCGGGGCAGCCCGGCGCGGTCCCGCTCGCTGCCCGCACCGCCGGCCAACATAGGAAATACACAGCCGGGGCATAACCGCGCGCGACCAAGGAGGTGTTCACTCAGTCTCATGCCTGCGAATACGGAACCTGTCTATACCCGAGCGGACGGGTCACCCGTGCGCGTCCTGGTGGTCGATGACGAGAAGAACATCGCCGAGCTGCTCGGCATGGCCATGCGGTACGAGGGCTGGGACATCCATCTGGCCCATGACGGCCAGGCCGCTATCCGCACTGCCCGCGAGGTCCGCCCCGATGCGGTGGTGCTCGACATCATGCTGCCCGACATGGACGGGTTCAAGGTGCTGGAACGCCTCCGGGAGAACGACCCCAACGTGCCGGTGCTGTTCCTCACCGCCAAGGACGCGGTCGAGGACCGGGTTGCCGGACTGACCGCCGGGGGCGACGACTACGTGACCAAGCCATTCAGCCTGGAAGAGATCGTCGCCCGGGTCCGGGCCCTCATGCGCCGCACGGTGGCGACCGTGACCAGCAACGACTCCACGCTGGTCGTCGGCGACCTGACCCTCGACGAGGACAGCCACGAGGTCACCCGCGGCGGGGACGACATCTCCCTGACCGCGACCGAGTTCGAGCTGCTGCGCTATCTCATGCGCAACCCCAGGCGCGTGCTGTCCAAGGCGCAGATCCTCGACCGGGTGTGGAACTACGACTTCGGCGGGCAGGCCAACGTGGTCGAGCTGTACATCTCCTACCTGCGTAAGAAGATCGATGCCGGCCGTGAGCCGATGATCCACACGCTGCGGGGCGCGGGGTACATGCTCAAGCCGGCGTCGTGACCGCCGCAGCGGGACGCGGACCGCTCACCGGCCCCGTAGCGGGCGTGGTAACCACGTCCCCGGCACCGGCACGCGGCCCTCTGTCGGGCATGCCGCTGCGGCGCAAGCTGGTCGCGGCGGTCGTGCTGGTAGTCGCCGCGATCACGCTGGCGACCGGGATCGTCACCAGCCTGGCCCTGCAGCGCTCGCTGGAGAGCAGCCTGGACGACAAAGTCATCGAGACCGCGGCCCGGGCACTGCGCCCGCCCCGGGGCCTGGGCGAGGGGCAAGGCACCGGACAGGGAAACGGGCTGGTCAGCGACCCGCCCCGGGGCCTGGGCGGGGATTACCTGCTGCTGGTCGCCACCGGTTCATCGGCCACCACGAACCTGGTGTTCACCGACAAGGGCCAGGTGACCACGCTCAGCTCCGCGCAGATCAGCGCCCTCATGAGCCTGGGCCTGAGCACCCGCCCGGCCACCGTCGATCTAGGCGGCGACCTGGGCAGGTACCGCCTGGTGAGCGGCACCTACGAAGGCGCCACCGTGATCACCGGCCTGCCGACCGCCGAGCTGGAGAACACCGTCAGCAAAGTGCGGCTAGCCACGTTCTCCCTGGCCGGGGCCGGGGCGGTTTTCATCGGGCTGGCCACGACGGTCATCGTGCGGCGCAGCCTGCGCCCCCTGGAACGGGTGGCGGGGATCGCGACCCGGGTCTCCACGCTGCCGCTTTCCACCGGGGACGGCACCGTCGCCGAGCGGGTGCCCTGGGAGGACACCGACCGGCGCACCGAGACCGGGCAGGTCGGCGCCGCGGTGAACGACCTGCTCGACCACATCGACACCTCCTTGCAGGCCCGCGCGGCCAGCGAGAAGAAGCTGCGCCGGTTCGTCGCCGACGCCAGCCACGAGTTGCGCACGCCACTGGCCTCAATCAGGGGATACGCCGAGCTGA
This sequence comes from uncultured Dermatophilus sp., assembly GCA_945876925.1. GTDB lineage: Bacteria > Actinomycetota > Actinomycetes > Actinomycetales > Dermatophilaceae > Dermatophilus. The sequence goes on along the minus strand of CAMCQD010000271.1, from coordinate 792 downwards.
CCCGGCGCGAGACCGACCCGGTGCCCGCCGGGGTGCGCTACGCCCTGGACCGGGTGCAGTCCGAAGCCGAGCGGATGACCCGGCTGGTCGAGGATCTCCTGCTGCTGGCCCGGCTGGACGCAGGCCGGGCGTCGGTGCGGGAGGAGGTGGATCTGACGCGTATCGTGCTCGACGCCACCAGCGACGCGCACGCGGCCGGGCCGGATCACTCCTGGAGGCTGGATCTGCCCGGGGAAGCGGTCGAGGTGACCGGAGATCCGGGACAGCTCACCCAGGTCGTGGTCAATCTGCTGGGGAACGCCCGTAACCACACCCCGGCCGGCTCGACGGTGACCACCCGGCTACGCGGCGCGGACGCCTCCGGCATGGTGACCCTGGAGGTCAGCGATAACGGACCGGGTATCCCGCCGGAGATCGCCGGGACGCTGTTCGACCGGTTCAGCCAGGGCGACCCCTCCCGCACCGGCGGATCCACCGGGCTGGGGCTGTCCATCGTGGCCGCCGTGGTGGCGGCGCACGGCGGGTCCGTGGAGGTGCTCCCGCCGGAGCCGGATGCTCCCGGCGCGACGTTCCGGGTCCGGCTGCCGCGGGAGGGCCCCCCGCCGGGTAGGCCGCTCCCGGCCATCACGGCCGACCCCGCAGGCCGTCCCTAGCGGGCGGCAACGCCCCGGGTACCCGCCCGGGTGCGCCGCCCGGCCGGGTAGGCCCCCTCGTGCCCCGGCCAGCCCGGTTCCTTCCGGGGATGGCACCCGGCAGGGATCGCCCCTGACCGCCAGCAGTACCGGGCACGCG
>CAMCQD010000270.1 GCA_945876925.1 uncultured Dermatophilus sp. | reverse complement strand
CTCCGGCACGGCGGACAGCATCCGGGCGAAGTGGTGAATCGCCTCGGAGCGCTCCTGGGGCGTCAGGACGTCTGCCCAGCTGATGTCCTGGCTCAGGTCGTGAATGGTGCGATTCAGCACTGCCCGGACCTCATCTGGCGTGAGGGACTGCGGACTGAACCCGGTCGTGATCTCCATGTCGGCACTGTATGTGCGATGTCTATGGCAATGCATACGGATGTGGTGGTCCTGAAACGATCCTGACTGACGCCTGACTAAGTGCATACCGGCGTGCATACGGATCTGCACGGAAGCGTCCCGGCGGGCAGCTGCCCGGCCAGTGACCGCGGCAGCCAGGCGGATCCGCCCGGACCGGTGCCCGCTCCCGGGACGCCCCGGCGGATCCGCCCGCCGCCGCTTTGCCGCCCTGGCCGATGTATACGAGAGCTCCCGCAGCAGCTGGCTGCGGGAGCTCTCGAAGGGGATGCGGCCGCGGGCGGCCGGGGCGGATCAGCGCACCGGGATGTTCCAGATCCGCTTCATGTAGTCGGCCATCGAACGGTCCGAGCTGAAGTAGCCGCACCGGGCGACGTTGAGGATCGCCGAGCGGGTCCACGCTTCCTGGTCGCCGTAGGCCGCGTCGACCTGCTTCTGGACCGCGATGTACGAGGCGTAGTCGGCCAGCACCATGAACCGGTCGTTGTTCAGCAGGTCGCCCACGACATTCCACGCCTTGCCGCCGTCGCCGCCGGTGAACGCCCCGCTGGCGATGAGGTCGATCACCCGGTGCAGCGCCGGGTTGCTCTGGTAGAACGCGCGCGGGTGGTAGCCCTGCTCCTGCAGTTCGGCCACTTGCGGCTCACTCATCCCGAACAGGAAGAAGTTGTCGTCCCCGACGAGCTGGCGGATCTCGACGTTGGCGCCGTCATCAGTGCCGATGGTGAGCGCGCCGTTGAGGGCGAACTTCATGTTGCCGGTGCCGGAAGCCTCCTTGCCTGCCAGCGAGATCTGCTCGGACAGGTCGGCGGCCGGGATGAGCTTCTCGGCGAGCGTGACGTTGTAGTTCGCCGGGAAGGCCACCGCGATGTGCTCGCTGACCCGCTCGTCGGCGCTGATCGTCGCCGCCACCGAATTGATGAGGTAGATGATCTCCTTGGCCATCCGGTAGCCCGGGGCCGCCTTCGCGCCGAACACGAACGTGCGCGGGGTGACCTCGCCGGGGCTGAGCCGGCCCGTGGTCAGCCCCTCGTACAACGTGACGATGTGCAGCAGCTTGAGCATCTGGCGCTTGTACTCGTGCAGCCGCTTGACCATGACGTCGAGCATGTGCCCCGATGGCAGGCTGATGCCGTCGCGGCTGGCCAGCAGGCCGCGCAGGCGTTGCTTGTTGGCCTCCTTGACCGCCCGGAACCGCTCGCGGAAGGCAGGGTCATCGGCGTACGGCTCCAGTTCGCGCAGCCGCTCCAGGTCGGTGACCCAGTCCGGGCCGATGGTCTCGGTGATGAGATCGGACAGGTTGCCGTTGGCCATCCGCAGGAAGCGGCGCGGGGTGATCCCGTTGGTGACGTTGGTGAACTTGGCGGGCCACAGCTGCGAGAAGTCCGGCAGCACCTTGTCGCGCAGCAGCTGGCTGTGCAGCTCGGCGACGCCGTTCACCTTGGTGCTCACCACCGTGGCCAGGTAGGCCATCCGCACCGCGCGCGGGTGCTCCTGGATGATCGACATGCGGCGCACCCGGTCCTCGTCCCCGGGGTAACGCTGGCGCACCTGCTCCAGGAACTCGTCGTTGATCCGGTAGATGATCTCCAGGTGGCGTGGCAGGAGCCTGCCGAGCAGTTCCACCGGCCACACCTCGAGCGCCTCGGGCAGCAGCGTGTGGCAGGTGTACGCGAAGCACCGGCTGGTGATGTCCCAGGCCCCGGCCCAGGGCAGGCCGTACTCGTCGGTGAGCAGCCGCATCAGCTCGGGGATCGCGATCACCGGGTGGGTGTCGTTGAGCTGCCAGATGACCTGGTCGGGCAGGGTGTGCAGGTCGAAGTCCTCGGGCAGGGTCTGCTCGATGAAGTCCCGCAGCGAGGCTGCCACGAAGAAGTACTGCTGCTGCAGCCGCAGTTCCTTGCCCTGCGGGGTGGAGTCCTCGGGGTAGAGCACCTTGGTGATGTTCTCGGCGTAGGTCTGCGCCCGCACGGCCTCTTCGTAGTCCCCGGAGTTGAAGATCTGCAGGTCGAACTCGCTGGTAGCGCGGGCCGACCAGAGCCGCAGCGTGTTGACGATGCCGTTGCGGTACCCGGGAACCATGTACTGGTACGGGATGGCCTGCACGTTCCAGGCCGGCACCCAGCGGGTCCGCGGGCTGCCGTCCGGGCCCTCGTACTGCTCGGTGTGCCCGCCGAAGTGGATCTCGACGGCCCGGTCGGGTAGCGGGAACTCCCACGGGCTGCCCAGGAACAGCCACGAGTCGGGCATCTCGACCTGGTGCCCGTCGGCGAACGTCTGGCGGAACATGCCGTATTCGTAGCGGATGCCGTAGCCGATGGACGGCACGTCCATGGTGGCCAGCGAGTCCACGAAGCACGCGGCCAGGCGGCCCAGGCCGCCGTTGCCCAGGCCCGGCTCGACCTCCTGGGCCCGCAGGGTGTCGATGCTCAGGCCGCACTGGGTCATCGCCTCCCGGGCGATGTCGTACAGGTCAGCGGCGAGCAGGGCGTTGCTGAGCTGGCGTCCGAGCAGGTATTCGGCGGACAGGTAGCCGACGAGCTTGGAGGGGGCGGCCCGGCGGCTGCGGGCGGTGCTCATCCAGTCGCTCATGAGGTAGCGGCGGACGGTCTTGGCCAGGGCCAGGTACTGGTCGTTGACGGTCGATCGCGGCAGCGCGACACCCTGCACGAAGTTGAGCTGGCGCAGGAACTCCTCGACGAATCCGTCGACGGTGCGTTCGGCCGGGACAGCCGGGGCCAGGGCGAGCGGATTGGTCGGCTCGTGCGCGGGGCCCTTGCGGCGGATCGCCATCGCCTGCGCTTCATCGCGCGGGACGGTGGCTTCCCCGTTGGCGTTGTTCGGTGTCATGCGTTCCCTCCAGGAGACGGGCTCATGAGTCAATACTGGCGCTGCCGGGCCGGGGCCGGCGAAACGCCCGGCCGGCATGCGCCGGTACCCGCGATGACGCGGGCGGTGACTGCCTCAGTATTCAGCAGGCCCTGGCACGCCCGGGGGCCGCCACCGGCTGTGCTCCCCGCATTCCCGCGCTCACCCCCGTGACGAGGGTGAACGGCCATGTGAAGACGCCGATGCCGGCCTCGATGAGGGCCGCCGGGATCTGCCCGGCCGGGCACGCGGCCTATTCCGGCGCGGGCACGCAGTGTTTCCAGGCCGTTTCACTTATCAGTGACCGGCGTCACGGCCATCTCGCGCTGGTTACGATTCGCAGCGGTCAGGCCGATCCCTTACCCTGACCGGGAAGAGAACGGATCACTTGTCCGAATCCATTGGAAGGCGCACGCATGATCCGATTCGAGCAGGTCACCAAGACTTTCCCCGACGGGACGAGCGCCGTGGGCGGGCTGACCCTGGAGGCACCCAGCGGTGCCATCACCGTGTTCGTCGGTCCCTCGGGCTGCGGCAAGACCACCTCGCTGCGGATGATCAACCGGATGATCGAGCCGACCTCCGGGCACATCACCATCGACGGGCGCGACACCGCGGACTATGACGACAATCAGCTGCGCCGCAGCATCGGCTACGTCATCCAGCAGGGCGGGCTGTTCCCGCACCGGACCGTGCTTGACAACGTCGCCACCGTGCCGGTGCTGCTGGGCGCTTCCCGCAAGGACGCCCGCCGTGACGCCCTGGGCCTGCTGGAGCGGGTGGGCCTGGACCCATCCCTGGGCCAGCGGTACCCCAGTC
>CAMCQD010000269.1 GCA_945876925.1 uncultured Dermatophilus sp. | reverse complement strand
AGCCCCGCCCGTCCGGGCAGGCGGCCCGCTAGCCTCCGCCTCCCGGGCCGGCCCGGCGGTGCCCTCTTTGGCCGTGTGATCTGGGTCGCCTACGCTGGCGGATATGGCCGGACAGTCCCGATTCGACGAACTCGAGCGCCTGCTGCCGCAGGTGAGCAAGCCGGTTCAGTACCTTGGCGGCGAACTGAACTCCCAGCACAAGGACTGGAACTGCGGCGGCTACGTGACGACGCCCGGCGGCGACCTGGCCGAGGCGACCGTCCGCTGGGCGCTCATGTACCCCGACGCCTACGAGGTCGGGCTGCCCAATCAGGGCCTGATGATCCTGTACGAGGTGCTCAACGAGCGGCCCGATGTGCTCGCCGAGCGTGCCTACGCGGTCTGGCCCGACCTGGCCGCCCAGCTGCGCGCCAGCGGCCTGCCGCAGCTCACCGTGGACGGGCACCGGGCCATCTCCGGTTTCGACGTGCTCGGGGTGAGCTTCTCGACCGAGCTGAACTACACCAACCTGCTCGAGGCCCTCGACCTGTCCGGGATCCCGCTGCGCGCCGCCGCCCGCGGCGAGGACGACCCGATCGTGCTCGCAGGCGGGCACGCCAGCTTCAACCCCGAGCCGGTCGCGGCGTTCCTCGACGCCGTCATCATCGGTGACGGCGAGGAGGCCGTGCTGCTGGCCTCCGACGTCATCGCCGCCTGGAAGGCGGACGGCCGCCCGGGCGGGCGCACCGGCCTGCTCACCCGCCTGGCCGTCGGCGCCGGCGTGTACGTGCCCGCGTTCTACGAGGTCAGCTACGCCGCTGACGGCCGGATCGCCGCCATCGGGCTCACCGCTGAGGCCGCTGCCGCCGGCGTGCCGCCGCGGGTCGGCAAGCACACCGTCACCGACCTGGACCAGTGGCCCTACCCCAAGGCCCCGATCGTGCCGATCGCCGAGACCGTGCACGAGCGGATGAGCGTGGAGATCTTCCGGGGATGCACCCGCGGCTGCCGGTTCTGCCAGGCCGGCATGATCACCCGCCCGGTGCGGGAGCGTTCCATCACCGGGATCGGCGAGATGGTCGAGCGGGGCCTGGCCGCGACCGGCTACGAGGAGGTGGGCCTGCTCTCGCTCAGCTCAGCCGACCACTCCGAGATCACCGGGATCGCCAGGGGCCTGGCCGACCGCTACGAGGGCACGAGCACCAGCCTGTCGCTGCCCAGCACCCGCGTGGACGCGTTCAACATCGAGCTGGCCAATGAGCTGTCCCGCAACGGCCGCCGCTCCGGGCTCACCTTCGCCCCCGAGGGCGGCAGCGAGCGCATGCGACGCGTCATCAACAAGACCGTCAGCGAGGACGACCTCATCCGCACCGTCACCGCCGCCTACGCGGCCGGCTGGCGGCAGGTGAAGCTCTACTTCATGTGCGGCCTGCCCACCGAGACCGACGAGGACGTGCTCGGCATCGCCGGCCTGGCCGCCAGGGTGATCGCGGCCGGGCGGGAGGCCTCAGGCGCCAGGGACATCCGCTGCACCGTGTCCATCGGCGCGTTCGTGCCCAAGCCGCACACCCCCTTCCAGTGGGCGGCGCAGCTGGGACCGGATGAGGTCGATGCCCGGCTGCGCCGGCTGCGGGACGCCATCCGGGCGGACCGGCGCTACGGGCGCTCCATCGGGTTCCGCTACCACGACGGGCGGCCGGGCCAGATCGAGGGGCTGCTCTCGCGCGGGGACCGGCGCGTCGGCGAGATCATCGAGGCCGTCTGGCGCGACGGGGGCCGGTTCGACGGCTGGAATGAGCACTTCTCCTACGAGCGCTGGGCCCGGCAGGCGCAGGCGGTGCTGGAGGAGATGAACGAGGCCCGCGGCTGGCAGCTGAGCCTGGACTGGTACACCACCCGGGAACGTACCGAGGACGAGGTGCTCCCCTGGGATCACATCGACTCCGGCCTGGACAAGGAGTGGCTCTGGGAGGACTGGCAGGACGCCCTCGACGGGATCGAGCGGGACGACTGCCGCTGGACCCCGTGCACCGACTGCGGCGTCTGCCCGGCCCTGGGCACCGGGATCGAGATCGGCCCGACGGGTGGCACGCTGCTGCCACTCACCGTGCTCAGGCGGGAGGACGTGGCGCTGGCCGGGCCAGCCGCGGCTGCCCCCTGGTGCCGCCCGGCCGCTTCGTGAGGGCAGCGGGGAACCCGCGCTACCTGGGTGGCCGCCCCCGCTAGCGCACGTATCCGCACCGGGTCTGCCCCCTGGTCCCGGAAGCAGCCCCAGGCTCCCGTAGGGGCGCGGCCTGGTGGAACGGGCCCCGGTTGAGCCGGCCGGTGTGGTTCCGGGAGACTTGGGGCACTCGACTGGGGCATTCGACGACAAGCGGGGGGAAGCACAGATGGGGATTAGCGACGTCACGCCAGGTGGTCACCACGAGCGCCGGGGCACCCCGGCGCGGATGCGGCGCGCGGCCCGGCCGGTCCTGGCCGGGGCCTGCGTGCTGGGGCTGCTCGCCGTGTCGGCGTGCGGGCTCAACGGGGGCCGGCCGCGCGGGCAGGCAGTGGGGCAGAGCGGATTCGGCAACGCCGACGCGCCCGCAGGAAACGGCAACTCGGTCATCTTCCTGCACCACAGCACCGGGAACGTCATCTGGGAGGGCGGCGTCGCCGACGCGGTCAACTCGCTGAACAACGCCAACGGCACGCAGATCGCGATCAAGGAGCAGAACTACCCGTACAAGCCGCACGCCTGGTCCAACGACCCGTACGACTACTGGAACCTGTGGGTGAACCACTCCGGCAGCAACCGTCTGCAAGAGCAGCCCACGCTGGAGCAGATCGCGGCCGACTTCGACGTCATCGTCTGGAAGGACTGCTACACCACGGCCGGGATGGTCGCCAATGACGGCTCCCCGCGGGCCGACTCCGACGCCAAGACGCTGGCCAACTACAAGCTCCAGTACAACGCCCTCAAGGCCAAGATGAACTCGATGCCCGAGCGCAAGTTCATCGTCTGGACCACCCCGCCGAAGGCGAACGGGGACACCAACGCCGAGGCCGCCAAGCTGACTACCCAGTTCGTCTCCTGGGTGAAGAAGGACTGGGACGTCCCCGGGGACAACATCTTCCTGTGGGACTACAACGCCCTGGCGATGGAGGGCAGCACGGACGGGCTGTTCCCCAGGTCCGGGTACTCGGTCTCCGACACGGATTCCCACCCGAGCAAGGAGACCGCCAAGGCCGCCGCGCCCCGGATGGCCCAGCGCATCTTCGATGTCGTGGCAGGCAAGGGCGACAGCACCGCCATCACCGGCTGACCGGGCCCGCCGCAGGGTGCGGCGCGGCCAGCCCCGCCCGTCCCGGGCCCGGCGCGGCTCCTGGCGCGGCCTGCCGGCGGGCACGCCGATCCGGATCGGCGTAAGCCGCCCCCCGGGTCAGCCGGCTCTAGTAAGGTCACTGGCACGACAGGGGAGCGCGATAGCGCTGAGAGTGCGGCCTGGCCGCAGACCCTCGAACCTGAACCGGTTAGCACCGGCGTAGGAAGTCGGGATCGTTCTCGTGACCGGGCACCGGGCCCGGCCATCCCCGCCCACATGCCGTAGCGCCGTGCCCGGGGACGCCGGGGCGGCACTGCGGCGGGAACACGGGAGCCGCGTCATGACAACCGGACCGATACCGGGCCGTTCCCCGGGCCTGCCGCCCGGCGGAACCATCACCGCTGCGGGGAAGCTGACGCGCTGGCGCGGCCTGGACCTGGTCACCCTCGCCGTCCTCGGCGTCGCCTTCGGGGTGGCGTTCTGGGCCTGGGACATCACCCTGTACCCGGTCATCAGCGCGGCCCTGGTGTTCCCGCCGCTGGGCAGCCTCACCCTCGGGGTGTGGCTGCTGCCCGCGGTGACCGGCGCGCTCATCGTGCGCCGGCCCGGTGCCGCCTTGTTCACCGAGGTG
>CAMCQD010000268.1 GCA_945876925.1 uncultured Dermatophilus sp. | reverse complement strand
CTGCTGCGGCCCGGCACCGAGATCTCCGCGACCGGGATGGGCACGGAAGAGGCCCGCGTCCGGCTCGCCATCGACGAGGCCCGTAAAGGCCGCCGGGTAGCCATCGTGACCAGCGGCGACCCGGGGATCTACGCGATGGCCTCCCCGGCGCTGCAACTGGGCACCGAGGGGATCGACGTGCAGATCGTCCCCGGGGTTACCGCCGAGCTGGCCGCCGCCGCGCTGCTCGGCGCCCCGCTGGGCAACGACCACGCCACCTTGTCGCTGTCGGACCTGCACACCCCGTGGGAGGTGATCGAGCGGCGCCTGGCCGCCGCCGCCGAGGGCGACCTCGTGGTGTCGCTGTACAACCCCCGCAGCCGCAAGCGGGTAGCGCACCTGCCGCGCGCCCTGGAGATCCTCGGCGCGCACCGGCCGCCGTCCACGCCGGTCGCGGTGGTGCGCGACGCCACCCGGCCCGGCCAGCACATCGCCGTGTCCACCCTGGCCAGCGGCGACCCGCAGACCGTGGACATGCACTCCATCGTCATCGTCGGCTCGACCACCACCCGGCTGGTGCCGACCGGCGACGGCGGGCAATTCATCATGACCCCGCGTGATTACACCTGGATGCCGGAGGAGAGACCATGACCATCACCGCACCCCCCGAGACCAGCGCTGGCGTCACCGCCTCCGCGCCGCCCCTGGTCATCGCCGCGCACGGTACCCGCAAGCGCCGCGACGCCCAGGCCGTGGCCGCGTTCACCGACCAGGTGCGGGCGCAGCTTCCCGGCGTGGACGTACTCGACTCCTATGTCGAGCTGACCGACCCGCCGATCGCGACCGCGCTCGCCGAAGCGCTGACCCGGCACGGCCGGGCCGTCGTCGTGCCGCTCATGATCGGCTCGGGCGGGCACGTCCGCGAGGACATCCCCGAGGCGATCGAGGCCGCCCGGGCGCAGGCCCCCGGGAAGGTGGTGTACGCCCGTCACCTGGGGCCGGACCCGCGGCTGCGGGCCCAGGTGCTCAGCCTCATCGACGAGGCCGCCGGGGACTGGGAGCCCGGCAGCATCACCGTCATCATGCTCGGCCGCGGCTGCAGCGTCACCGACGCCAACGCCGACCACGTGCGCCTGGGCCGGGTCATCGCCGAGGAGGGCCGGTTCGGGCGGGTGCATGACGCCTTCATCCAGGTGACCCGGCCCGGCCTGCCCCAGGCCCTGGACGAGGCCTACCGGATGGGGGCGCGCCGGATCGTCGTCGTGCCGCACTACCTGTTCCCGGGGGCGCTGCAGCGCTGGACGGTCGAGGCGGTCGGGGAGTGGGCGCCTGCTCACCCGGACGCCGAGGTGCGGGTGACCGGGCTGCTGGGCGAGGGCGCCGCCCTGGCCGAGGTGGTCGCCGACCGGTACCGCGAGGCGGCCGCGACCCTCGCCCCGGGGGCGCCGGTGTACCTGTCCGGCCTTGACCTGAACGGACGGCGGGTGCTGGTCGCCGGGGCCGGCGGGGTCGCTGCGCGGCGCATCCCCCGGCTGCTCGCGGTGGGCGCGGACGTCGAGGTGGTCTCCCCGGTGGCGTGCCCGCAGGTGGAGCACTGGGCCGCGGCGGGGCAGCTGCGCTGGACGCGGCGCGAGGTCGTCGCCGGCGACGCCGACGGGGCCTGGTACGTGGTGGCGGGCACCGACGACCCGGCCGTCAACGCCATGCTGGCGGCGGCGGCCGAGGAACGGCACACCTTCTGCGTGCGCTCCGATGACGCCTCCGGCGGGTCGGCCTGGACCCCGGCGACCGGGTCGGCCGGCGCGATGACGGTCGGCGTGATCGGCTCGCGCGCGCCGCTCGCGGCCGCGGCCGCCCGGGATGCCGCGGTAGATGCCGTGGTCCGGCTCGGGGACGTCCTGCCTGACGGGACGCTCGGCTAGGCGGTGACGCCGGCGGCGGGCCGGGCCCGGTGCCCGTCCCGCACGCTGGCATGCCCGGGCAACCGCTGCGGGACTCCCGGGGTAGCGGGAACCCCGGGGCCTGGCGCGCGTAGAACCCGGGCTAGCGGCCCTGGCCCGCGGGCGGGGGCGCGGTGCTGCCGCGCTCGATGAGCTCGGTCGGGATGACGATCCGGCGGGTGCCGTCGCGGGACTTGCCCGCGATCTGCTCCACGATGAGTTCCACCATGGCCGACCCGGCGCGGTGAAAGTCCTGGCGGATAGTGGTCAGCGGGGGGAACGCGTACTCGGCCAGCGGGAGGCCGTCGAACCCGATGACGGACACATCGCCGGGTACCCGGCGGCCGCGCTCGTGCATCGCCCGGATGAGGCCGAGGGCCACCTCGTCATTGGCGCAGAACACCGCGCTCACCTGCGGGTCCTGGGCCAGTTCGAGGCCGGCGCGGTAGCCGTCGGCGGCCTCCCAGCCGCCGGGGACGGGCGCGGGCGGGGCGATGCCCTCCTCCTCCAGCCGCCGGGACCACGCCGATATGCGGGTCGCGGCGGACTGGGAGTCCGCCGGGCCGGTGACGTGATGCACGGTGCGGTGCCCCAGGGCCAGCAGGTGACCGACGGCGGCCCGGACCCCGTGCACCTGGTCGGCTGAGGCGGACGGGTAGTAGCCGGTCAGCGCCGAGTCCGAGGAGGCGACCGGCAGCCCGGCGGGCAGCGCGAGGTGCTCGTAGCTGGCCTTGCCCGCCTGCACGATGATCAGCCCGTCGATGGCCTGGTGCGAGAGCCGGTAGACCGCGGTGCGGACCTCGTCGGTTTCCGGGTGGGCGACCTGGACCAGGGTGACGCCGTAGCCGAGCCGGCTGGCGGCGTCGAGCACGCCGCTGGTGGTGCGGGATTCGCCGGTGCGCTGGATCTGCTGGGTGAGCACCCCGATGAGGTTGAACGAGCCGCTGCGCAGCGCCCGGGCGGCGCGGTTGGGGGCGTAGCCGAGCTGCTCCATCGCCCGCAGTACCCGCTCGCGGGTGGCGGGACGTACTTTGCCCGATCCGCGTGAGACCCGCGAGACGGTCTGCCCGGACACCCCGGCGAGGCGGGCGACGTCGTCGATCGACGGCCCTTGCCTGCCGATGCGTCCGGCTCCCATGCTGCTGACGATATCGCGGGCTGTCCTGGTGCTGTCCTTTCCCGGCCGCGCCCGGCTGGTCGCCGGCCGTCGCGACAGGCCGTGAGTGTCTACGTCGCCATTGATCTGTACGCGCATGGGAAGTGCCGCTTAGCGCAGGCGAAACCCCTTGACATGACGATCCTTCGCCATTAAAGATGGCGACGTCGCCATCTATGGGGTCCGGTGTCAGGCCGGACGGACCGCCCCGGCAGGATCCGCGCGGGGCGAGCGGTGCCCCATGCCGTCCAGACAGGAACGCCAACGATGATCGTTCGCCGGTACTACGAGGACCTGTCGGTCCTGCACCACAACACCCTTCCCCCGCGTGCCTACTACGTGCCCGACTCCGGCGCCCGGGACCGGGAGGCCGTGGACCGGCAGGCCTCGGACCGGTTCCAGCTCCTCAACGGCCAGTGGCGGTTCCGCTACTACGCCAGCATTCACGACCTGACCGAGCGATTCTGGGAACCAGGCTACGAACCGGAGGACTTCGACCTGGCCGAGGTGCCGGGGAGCTGGCAGCACCAGGGCTACGACCTGCACCAGTACTCGAATATCCGCTATCCGATCCCGCTCGATCCGCCGTTCGTGCCTCAGGACAATCCCGCCGGCGCCTACCTGACCGATTTCGAGTACGCCCCGGTGGCCGGGGCCCCGGCGGTCACGCTCAGCTTCGAGGGCGTGGATTCCTGCTTCTATGCCTTGCTCAATGGCGAGTACGCCGGCTACAGCCAGGTATCGCACGCCACCAGCGAATTCGACGTCACCAGCCTGATCCGCCCCGGGACGAACCGGCTGGCTGTGCTCGTCCTCAAATGGTGCGATGGCACCTACCTGGAAGA
>CAMCQD010000267.1 GCA_945876925.1 uncultured Dermatophilus sp. | reverse complement strand
CGCCGGGCCCGGCTGACCGCGCCGGCGAGCAGGTCGATGTCCACCCCGAGCCAGCCCGAGGCCTGGCGCAGGTAGAGCGGGAGCAGCGTGTCGTCCCGGATGCCGGCCAGGATGGGGGCCACCTCCCGGATGGCCCCGGCCTGCCCCTCGGCGGTGTCGAGGTCGAATCCGGCGAGCCGGGCGCGGGCGGCGAATTCGAAGATCGGCACGGGCTTCTCGACCAGCATCCGCAGGGCCGCGTCCCCGGAGCTGAGCCGCAGATCGCACGGGTCGGCGCCATCGGCGGCGACGGCCACGTAGCTCTGGGACGCCCACTGGCCGTCCAGCTCGAAGGCCCGCAGCGCCGCCTTCTGCCCGGCGGCGTCACCGTCGAAGGTGAAGACGATCCGGGCGCTGCCGTCGTCGCGCAGCAGCCGCCGCAGCACTTTGACGTGCTCGGGGCCGAACGCCGTGCCGCACGTGGCCACTGCCGTGGTCACCCCGGCCAGGTGCATCGCCATGACGTCGGTGTACCCCTCTACGACGACCGCGGTGCGCTCGGCGGCGATCTGCTTCTTGGCCAGGTCGAGGCCGTACAGCAGGTGCGTCTTCTTGTAGATCGGGGTCTCGGAGGTGTTGAGGTACTTCGCCTGGATCGGGTCGTCCTCCAGCAGGCGGCGGGCCCCGAAACCGACGGTCGCGCCAGTGACGTCCCGCACCGGCCACATGAGCCGGCCGCGGAACCGGTCGTACAGCCCCCGCTCGCCGGAGCTGGCCAGCCCGCCGGCCGTGAGGTCCGCAGGCTCGAAACCGCGGGCCAGCAGGTGCCGGGCGAGCGCGGCGGGGCCCCGGGGGGCGTAGCCGACCCCGAACCGGATCGCCGCAGCCGAGTCGAACCCGCGCTGGCGCAGGAAATCCCGCCCGGCCCGCGCCTCCGGGGCGCGCAGCAGTGCCTCGGCGTAGAACTCGGCGGCCGCCCGGTGGGCCTCCAGCAGCCGGGTGCGCCGCCCGCGGGCCGCCTCGTCCCGGGCGGATTCGTCCCGGCGCAGCTCCACCCCGGCCCGGTCGGCCAGCCGCTGGACCGCCTCGACGAAGCCGAGCTGCTCGATCTGCTGCACGAAGGCGATGACATCGCCGCCCTCACCGCATCCGAAGCAATGCCAGTGCCCCTGCGCCGGGCGGACGTAGAAGGACGGCGTGCGCTCATCGTGGAAGGGGCACAGCCCCTTGAGGCTGCCGATGCCGGCGCGGGTGAGGGTGACGTGCTCGCGCACGATGTCCTCCAGGGACGTCTTCTCCTTGACGAGAGCGACGTCCTCCTCCCGCAACAACCCGCTCACCGGCGCCTCCTCGTGCAGGCCAGTCTAGGGGCCGCCCGCGCCGGGGAGCCTGACCGGCGCGGGCGCTACCGGGGAGCGGTCCAGCGGGCGTGCAGCGCCAGCGCCCGGGTGTCGGTCAGCGAGGCGACCTGGTCGACGACGACCCGCAGCCGCGCCTGGTCGTCCCCGGCGGCGTGCCAGTCGGCCAGCAGGTCGGGGTCGAGGCGCCGCTCGGGCTGGGACCAGAACGCCTCGGCCAGCTCGGCGATGATGGCACGCTCCCGTTCCAGCACGACCGCCCGGGCCGGGGTGAACATGACGTACGCGGCCGCCAGCGCCTTGAGCACCGCGCACTCGGCCCGGGTGCCCTCGGGCACCACCACCTGACCGGCGTAACGCGCAAGCGGAACCGGCCCGTGCCCGGCCACGGTGGCCTGCTCGGCGGCGGCCACGAACCGGCCGATGAGCAGGCTGGTCATGTCCTTCAGGGCGGCCAGGCCCGCCCGGGAGGCCTCGAAGCGCACCGGCAGCTGCCCGGAGTCCCGCAGCCGCTCGCCGGCGGCGATGAGCGGGCCCGGTTCGTACAGCTGCTGCGCGAGCGCGGCGAGATCGGCCAGGTCGGCCGGGCTGGACAGTACGCCCAGGTCTACCCGGCCGGAGGCGACCGCGTCCTCGACGTCGTGCACCGAATAGGCCACGTCGTCCGACCAGTCCATCACCTGGGCCTCGACGCTGGGGGTGGTGGTGCCCTGCCCGCCGCCGGTGACACGGATCCAGGCGAACACCTCCGCGTCATCGGCGTAGTAGCCGAACTTCGCGGTGCCGCCGGGGCCTTCGCCTGCGCCCCAGGGGTATTTGCAGCACGCGTCCAGGGTGGCCCGGGTGAGGTTCAGCCCGGCCGGGCGCCCGCCGGGATGCGCCCGCTTGGGCTCCAGCCGGGTCAGGATCCGCAGGGTCTGGGCGTTTCCCTCGAATCCGCCGATATCCGCCGCGATCCTGGCCAGCTCGTGTTCTCCGTTGTGCCCGAACGGCGGGTGGCCCAGATCGTGCGCCAGGCACGCCGCATCCACCAGATCGCCGTCGCAGCCGAGGAATTCAGCGAATTCACGGCCGATCTGAGCGACTTCCAGCGAATGCGTCAGCCGGTTCCGGGCGAAATCCCCGGCGTACGGCTCCACCACCTGGGTCTTGGCCGCCAGCCGCCGGAAACCCGCCGAATGCACGATCCGAGCGCGATCCCGGGCGAATTCGCGGCGGTCCAGGCGTTTGCGGGCCGGGTCCTCGGTAACCCACCGCGCCCGGTCATCGGGGGTGTAGCGGGCCAGGGCGGTCATCTGCCCACCATAGGCCTCCCGGCCGGGGCGGGCCGGGCCTGCGGCCGCGGTCAGGCCGGCGCTACGGTGGCCGCCGGCAGCGGCACTGCCCCGGCGCGGGCGTCCCCGCCCCATCCGCAGCGGGGCGCAGATCACGCCGTACCGGGGGTAAGCACCCCTTGGGCACGGGTGGCGCGGAAGGGCGCGGATCGCTCCCGGCCGCAGTGCCGGAGGACCAGCCGGTTCCCGCCCCGGATGCGGCCGGGGCGCCCAGCTGCGCATATTCCCTAATCACCCTGTGCCCGTGCCTATTTCATGTGCTGGCCGCGACATCGGGACAGGCCACGGGACGGGGCAGACGCAGATCGTCCGGCCCACCGATTAGGCTCAAACCATGCACCGTCACCCGCTCATCACGGCCCGAGACCTGGCCGACCGGCTCCAGCGCGGGGCCGGCGCAAGTCCACTGCTGCTTGATGTCCGCTGGCGTCTGGGTGCTGACGACGGATACGACTCGTATCTGCAAGGCCATCTGCCCGGCGCCGTGTTCGTCGATCTGGAGCGGGATCTGTCGGGCATGGCGGGCAGCACCGGCGGGCGGCATCCCATGCCCCGGATCGACGATTTCGAGCTCGACATGGCCGAATGCGGCGTGGACAACGACCGCCTCGTGGTGGTCTACGACGACGCCATGTCCTTCGCGGCGGCCCGGTGCTGGTGGCTGCTGCGGCATTTCGGCAAATTCGACGTGCTCGTGCTAGACGGTGGCATCTCGGCGTGGAAGGCCGAGCGCCTGCCGATCGAATCGGGGATCCGGCTGGTCGATGAGGGCGATTTCTCGGTCCGCCGCAGCGGCATCTCGTACCTCACCGCCGAGACGGCGGCGCTGTACGCCAGCGAGGGCATCCTCCTCGACGGGCGTCCCAGCGACCGCTTCCGCGGCGACCACGACGACGTCGACGTCGTCAGCGGGCACATCCCCGGCTCCATCAACGTGCCGGCCATCTCGCTAGTGGACGAGTCCGGGCGGCTGCGCCCGCGCGAGGAGCTGCGCGCCCGGTTCGCCGCGGCCGGCGTCGACGGCGAGGCCCCGGTGGCGGTCACCTGCGGCTCGGGCGTGCAGGCCAGCCTGCTGGCGCTGGCGATCTCGGCGGCCGGGCTGGGCGGGCACGTACCGGTGTACATCGGCTCGTGGTCGGACTGGATCACCGACCCGTCCCGGCCCGTGGAACTCGGCGAATCCAGCCGCCGCCCCGGCCAGCTCACCTGAGCGCCGGGAAGCTGCCAGGCCGCTCGCCGCACGGCCGGCGCT
>CAMCQD010000266.1 GCA_945876925.1 uncultured Dermatophilus sp. | reverse complement strand
AGCTCGTGGAGCCGCTGCACCACACCATTCCCGGCGTCAACGAGGTGGTGCTGCACGACCTCACCGCACTACCGAAGTCCGTCGTCGCGATCAGCGGGAACGTCACCGGGCAGGCGGCGGCCGCGCCGCCGGAGTCGGCGCTGCGCGCCCTCACCGAGGGCGCGATCCGCAGCGAGGTCGCCTTCGGGGCCCGCCAGCCCGGCGGGCGCGAGGTGCGCTCCAGCACGATCGTCATGCGCGACTCCGCGGGAGCCCCGGTCGCCGCGCTGTGCGTCAACGTCGATGTGACGATGTGGCGCGCGGTTCACGAGGTGGCCTCCTCGATGCTGCCCGATGACCTGTCCGGGCGGGAGGGAAACCGCCGCGAGCATCCCGAGGAGATCGCCAACGACATCGACGAGCTCGCCCAGCATCTGCTCTCCCAGGCCATCGCCGCTGCCGGGGCGCCCCTGGAACTCATGCAGAAACGGCACAAGCTCGCCGTCGTCCAGGACCTCAAGGAACGCGGCTACTTCATGCTCAAGGAGAGCGTCGAGACAGCCGCGGCGGCTCTCGGCGTCACGCGTTTCACGATCTACAACTACCTCAACCAGCTCGAACGAGACGACGAATCCGCCTGAGACGTACCCCGCGGGCCCCGCGCCGGCGGCCAACCTGGACGCCCGACCTATTCGCAAGCTCAGCATCTGAGCCACTGCCCGGGTTCTTCTCATGCTCGAACGTCGGCTCAGCCTGCAACATGAGGTACCGTATTGACGTCACTCAGCCCTCACCGGCGACCTGAACGCCTGTCCTGAACGATAGTCTTTCACTGTGCCATAGCAGAATTCGAACTCACCCCCGCCGTCGCGCTGCGTATAGTCGCAGGTCATTGACCTGACCGTAGGCAGCGCTCCAGCTGGACCCGGATAACGAATCCGGCATCACCTGACGCATAGCCATCCCGCCCGCCATCAATGGCGCTGCTGCATAACGGAAGGGTGACGAACATAGTTAGCGGAGAAGTAGGAGATCATTCCGGCAATCGCACTATCTAGGCAGGCTGTTATCATGCCGTGATCTGCCCTGTGGACCATGAGCTAACATTCATCTCACCCTCGGATGCGCAACTGTTCGTTGCGACCTGGACGTTTGCCAGGCAAAATCCGTCCTGGGAAGATTCCCGTATCAAATCGGTACTACGCGGGGTGACTATGTCCACTGTTGAAATCGTCGGATCCGGTGTCGTCGGGACCGCCACCGGTATGGGCCTGCGGGCGCACGGGCACGACGTGACGTTCCTTGACGTGAACCCGGAACGGGTCGGGAAACTGCGGGAGCGCGGCGCGCGCGCCCGGGTGATTGGCCGGGAGCTGACCCCCCTGCCGGAGTACACCTTCGTCGCGGTCTCAGCCCCCACCGGGCCCGACGGCGTCGACATCAGCAACCTGCGGGACGCCACCGCCAGGATCGCCCGGCAGCTGGACGTCCCGGGCGGCGCCGACTGGCCGGTCATCATCTTCCGCTGCACGATGCCGCCCGGCACGATGCGCGCCACCCTCATCGCCCTGCTGGAGATGACCTCCGGCAAGGTCGCCGGGCAGGACTTCGGCGTGGTCTACAACCCCGAGTACCTGCGCGCGGTCTCCTCCGAGGAAGACTTCCTGCACCCCCGCCTCATCAACGTCGCCACGCTGGCCGAGAATGACCGCTCCCACCAGCTGGCCCGCCAGATCCTCGCCAGCTTCGGCGCCGACGTCGAATGGCTGCCCATAGAGGTGGCCGAGTTCCACAAATACGTCAACAACGTCGGCAACGCCGTGAAGATCAGCACGTACAACTACTTCCGCGGGCTGGGCGCGGCCATCGGCCTGAGCGCCGAGCAGATCGACGACGCCTTCTACGCCAGCGCCCGCACCGCCGAGGGGCTGTGGAACCCCATGTACGGGCTGCGCGACTTCGGCGCCTTCGGCGGCGCCTGCCTGCCCAAGGACACCGAAGGCCTGCGCATTTACGCCTCGAAGATCGGCCACGACACCGCCCTGCTCGAGCAGGTGCAGGCGATCAACGACCGGGTCCTCCAGGCCGGGGCCAGCCAGCTGGCCGGCTGATCCCGCCCCGGGTGCCGCGCCAGGGGCCGCGCCGGGGCACGGGGCGCCCCCCTCCCGGAACCGCACCCGACGCCGACGACGAAGGACACGACACCGATGACTGCAAGCGACTGGCTGCTGGGCTGGACGTGGCTCGTCCCCCTGGGCCTGCTGGGCGTGGTGCGCTGGCTGAGCTGGGCGTTCCGCCGCATCCCGGCGGTGCTCTACCAGCCGTACGAATCCGATTACCGCGCGCCGCTGTCCATCGTCGTGCCGGTGTACAAGGAAGAGCCCGAGCTGTTCGAGCGGGCCATCCGCTCCTGGCTGGCCAATGACCCGGCCGAGGTGATCCTCGTGATCGACGCCACCGACACGGTGTGCCAGCAGATCGCCGCACGCTACCCGGTGACCGTGGTCATCACCGATGTGCCCGGTAAGCGCGATGCGCTCCGCCGGGGCTGGGAGGCGGCTTCCACGCCGCTCGTCGCCCTCGTCGATTCGGACACCGTGTGGGCACCGGACGTGCTCGCCGAGGTGTGCAAGCCATTCGCCGACCCCCGGGTCGGCGGCGTCGGCACCCGCCAGAACGTGTGGCGCCCCGCGAACTTCCTCCAGCGCATCAATGACATGTACCTGGACCTGCGGTATTTCGACGAGAACGCCGGGCAGACCTATTTCGGGCAGGCCGTGTCGTGCCTGTCCGGGCGCACGGCGGTATACCGCCGCGAGATCCTCCTGGAGATCAGCCACGATTTCATGCACGAGACGTTCTGGGGCCGCCCGTGCATGTCCGGGGATGACAAGCGGCTCACCTGCCTGACCATGATGCGCGGCCATAAGACCGTCATGCAGCGCTCCGCCCGGGTGTGGTCGACTTTCCCCGGCACGTTCCCGGTCTTCGTCCGCCAGCGGCTGCGCTGGGCCCGCAATACGTGGCGCTCCGACCTGCGGGCGCTCTTCCAGGGCTGGGTCTTCGCGCACCCCTACCTGGCATTCACCATGACCGACAAGGCTGTCAGCGCGTTCACGCTGCTCGTCGCCCCGGTGTACCTGACGATCGGCATCGTCACCGGCCGGTGGGATTTCGTGGCGGCGCTGGCCATCTGGTGGTGGCTGTCCCGGGCGGTCAAGCTGCTGCCGCATCTGCGCCGCCGCCCGTGGCATTTCTTCCTGCTGCCCGGCTACGTGCTCATGTCCTTCGTCATGGCGGTCATCAAGATCTGCGCCCTGTGCACCATCCGGACCCAGCGCTGGCTCACCCGGCCGGTGCAGGTCAGCGGGTCCGGCGAGATCGTGCGCACCGGCGAATCCGGCGGGGAAGCGACCCCGCCCATCCCGGCTCACGCGGGCAACGTCCAGGGCCAGCCCGCCTGAGCCCGGGCCGGATCCGGGTGCGCGCCCGCGCCCGGACCGGCCCCGGCACGCCCCCGGCCGACGGCACCACCGCGAGAAACCGCGAGGAGACGAAGTCACCATGAGCCGCCGAACGAGTAACCGACATCACGTAACCCGCGAACCCGCCCGCAGGGCACCCGCCCGGGAGCAGGCCGGCGCACCGCACGCCGCCCGCGGGCACGCATCCCCCGCAGGACGGCGCCCGGCTGCCCGGGCCGTCTCGGCCACGGCCGTGGCCGCCTTCGCAGGCCTGGCCCCCGTGCTCATGAGCGGTTCTGCGGGACTGTCCGCGCACGCCCTGCCGCCCGCCCCGCCAGGCTGGGCCACCGGCGCCGCTGCGGCGACCCCCTCCAGCATGATCACCGTCTTCGGCGTCCCCACCGGCTCGCTCACCAGCGCCGCCCCCTCGCTCACCAGCGCCGCCCCCTCGCTCACCAGCGCCGCCCCCTCGCTCACCAGC
>CAMCQD010000265.1 GCA_945876925.1 uncultured Dermatophilus sp. | reverse complement strand
GGCGATGACGAGTTCGTCGTCGCCGACGTAGTAGGAGGCGATCTGGTCGGCGGCGTCGGTGAGGCGCACCAGCCGGGGCTGGATGAGCGCGGCGGCGGCGGCCAGCACCTCCAGGTCGCGTTCGCTGGGCTCGGCGGGCATGACACCGGCTTCGATGACGTAGGGCACGAGCCGTTCGGCTAGCTCGTGCACGTCCATGGCGCGCACGTACACCCCGTTGAGCCAGTCCAGTTTGCCCAGGTCGAAGATCGGCCCGGCGGGGTTCACCCGGGTGAAGTCGAATCCGGCGCTGAACTGCTCGAAGCTGAATACTTCGATGTCTTCGCCGGTTTCGTCCTGGGCGGGCGGGTAACCCAGGAGCGCCAGGAAGTTCACCAGGGCCTCGGGCAGGTATCCCTGTTCTTCGAACCAGGTGAGCCGGGCGGCGGGGTTCTTGCGCTTGCTGATCTTGGAGCGGTCGGTGTTGCGCAGCAGCGGCATGTGCGCGAACTGCGGCTCGGGCATCCCCAGCCAGCGGTACAGCAGCAGGTGCTTGGGGGTGGAGCTGATCCATTCTTCGCCGCGTACGACGTGGGTGATGCCCATTTCGTGATCGTCGACCACGACTGCCAGATGGTAGGTGGGGAATCCGTCGGCTTTGAGGATGACCTGGTCGTCGGGCCGGGGGGCGTGCACGTCGCCCCGGATGAGGTCGGTGAAGGTGAGCGGGACGTCCTCGGGGATGAGCATGCGCACCACCGGGGCGGGGCTGAACCCGGGTAGTTCGGCGCGTTCCTCGCGGGTCTTGCCGTAGCACAGCCGGTCGTAGCCTGATCCGGATCTGGTGCGCTGCTGCTCGGCGCGCATTTCTTCCAGGCGCTCCGAGGAGCACCAGCAGTAGTAGGCGTGCCCGCTGGCGATGAGCTGATCGACGTACGGCCGGTAGGTGCCCAGCCGCTCGGACTGCCGGTAGGGGGCGAACGGCCCGCCCACGTCGGGTCCTTCGTCCCAGGCCAGGTCGAGCCAGGAGAGCATGTCGTAGATCTGCTGTTCGCTGCCGGCCCGGAACCGGCCCTGGTCGGTGTCCTCTATCCGCAACACGAAACGACCGCCGTGGCGGCGGGCGAAAGCGAGGTTGAACAGCGCCATGTAGGCGGTGCCGACGTGCGGGTCTCCCGTCGGGGAGGGGGCGATGCGCAGTCGCGGGCCGGTGAGTCCGGCCCCGGGAACGGGGATGTCTGCCGGGTTCGTCATGATCGCCCCAGCCTACCGGCCCGGCGGCTGCCGGAGCCCCGCTTCCCTCCCCCGGCATCCGCTGCCTCACGCAACCTCACCACGCTACTCGCGGCCGTCGCCAGGGCACCGCCGCCAGACCCCGCCTCGCACGGGACCGCCCCTTCCGGCCGCGTGCTTGAAGCCCTGCCGGGGGGCGGGTGACATGATTCGTCACCACGAGAGATGAACGCGAGATCACTCCTCGCGGATGAGAGGATGACTGCCATGACCGCTGTCCCCCGCCTGAGCGTGCTGGAGATCTGCGCGGGAGCGGGCGGGCAGTCGTCCGGCCTGGACGCAGCCGGGTTCGGACACGAGCTCGCGGTTGAGATCGACCAGGACGCCGCCGCTACCCTGCGCCTGAACCGCCCGGGCTGGGACGTGCACGAGGGCGACGTCCGCGAGGTCAGCGGGTATGACTACGGCGGTATCGACCTGCTCGCGGGAGGCGTGCCCTGCCCCCCTTTCTCCATCGCGGGGCAGCAGCTCGGGGCCGATGACGAACGTGATCTGTTCCCCGAGGCGATCCGCCTGATCCGGGAGGCGAAGCCGTCGGCGGTCATGCTGGAGAACGTCAGGGGCCTCACTTCGGCCAGGTTCCGGACCTACCGCCAGTCCATCCTGGATGCCCTGTTCCGCATGGGGTACGACGCGGATTGGCAGCTGCTGAATTCCAGTGATTACGGGGTGCCTCAGCTGCGGCCCCGGTTCATCCTGGTCGCGATGCGCCCGCGGTATTTCCGCGAGTTCGCATGGCCCCGGCCGGCCGGTACCCCGCCCACGGTCGGTGAGGTGCTGCACCCGCTCATGGCCTCTCGCGGCTGGCGGGGCGCGGACGCCTGGGCGAAGCGGGCGAACACCATCGCGCCGACCATCGTCGGCGGTTCCCGCAAGCACGGCGGCGCCGACCTCGGCCCGACCCGGGCCCGGCAGGCCTGGCTGCGGCTCGGGGTCGACGGGCGCGGTATCGCTGACGCGCCGCCGCCAGCGGAGGCTCCCGTCGACTACCTGCCCCGGCTGACCAACGACATGGCTGCCAGGATCCAGGGCTTTGACCCGCAGTGGCATTTCGCGGGGCGCAAGACGTCAACGTACCGGCAGATCGGGAACGCCTTCCCGCCCCCGGTCGCCACGGCCATCGGCACGTCGATTGCGCGGGCGCTCGGCGCAGCAGCCGCTCACGCCGGACGATCCGCCACCGGGCTGCCGACAGCGAGCTGACGCCCCGGGCATAGCCGCCCGGTGAGGGGCGCGGCGAGGCCACTCCGCGACCAGTCTGGGCGTAACCGCGCGCAGGCTCCGGGAGAGCCGGATAGACCTAGCCGCTCCGGGGTCAGTCTTCGGCTGGCCTGGGGTTGACTGCGGCGGTGACCTGGTCGATGGCGTCCTGGAGCGGTACGTGCTCCCAGATCCGCAGCACTGTCCAGCCGGCTTGCTCCAGCAGGCTCGTGTTGCGGGCGTCTCGCTCGACGTTCCGGGCGAGCTTGGGCCCCCAGTAGGATTCGTTCACCGACGGCTGCGAGCCATGCTGCGGGCAGCAATGCCAGAAGCAGCCGTCCACGAACACGGCGACGCGTTTGCGGGTGAAGACGATGTCCGGCCGTACCCGCCCCTCAGCCAGGTCGATCCGGTAGTCGCACCGGTACCGGTACCCGGCCGCGTGCAAGGCCGAGCGCAGGGCGACCTCGGGCTTGGTGTCCCGGCGGCGGTTCGCCTGCATGTTCCTGCGGCGGCCCTCGTTCTGCGCGGGCCCGGAGCGGGAACTGCCCGCAGCATCATCTGCTGGCACGGCTCCAGGCTACGCCCCGATCACCGTGCCACGACCGGAGTGTCGCGCGCGCCCCAGGCCGGCCCGGGCGAGCAGCCCCTGCCCGGGCAGCACCGCGATCATCGGCCCTTCCCCGCGAGGCCAGCCGGCCACCCCGGCGCCGGAGTCCCACCCCGGTGCCGGAGCCCCGGCGGCAGCCCCCGCACCCCGCCTCCGGCACCGGCCCCCGCTCCTACCGGCGTACGAAGGGGTTGCTGAACGCGCCGATACCCTCGATTTCCACCTCGGCCCGGTTCCCGGCATCGACCTGGCCGACCCCGGGCGGGGTGCCGGTGAGGATGACGTCGCCGGGCAGCAGCGTGAATGCTGCCGAGATGTACTCGATGAGCGCGGGCACGTCGAAGAGCATGTCCCGGGTCCGCCCGTCCTGGCGCACCTGTCCATCTACGCGCGTGATAATGCGCACATCGCAAGGGTCGAGTTCGGTTTCGATCCACGGCCCGAGCGGGCAGAACGTGTCCATTCCCTTGGCTCGCGCCCACTGCATGTCGTCGCGCTGCAAGTCCCGCGCGGTGACGTCATTGGCACCGGTGTACCCGAAGATGACCTGTGCGGCGCGCTCACGGGGCACGTCCTTGCACATGCTCCCGATGACGACAGCGAGTTCTCCTTCGTAGGAAACCTCGCGGGTCACCGGGGGGATCACCACGGGATCGTCCGGCCCGGCCACCGCGGTGTTCGGGATGAGGAACAGCGCCGGTTCAGCGGGCAGGTCGTTGCCCATTTCAGCGGCATGATCGGCATAGTTACGACCCACCCCGATTACCTTGCTGCGGGGCAGCACCGGTGCCAGCAGGCGCACCTCGTCCAGTCCGAACCGCCTCCCGGTGCCCGCGACCTGGGTGTAGAGCGGGTCTCCG
>CAMCQD010000264.1 GCA_945876925.1 uncultured Dermatophilus sp. | reverse complement strand
CATCGTCCCCGCGGCCACTGCCAGCGCCACCGTGAGATATACGAGCCCCTGGACCGCCGCCGCGGAGCACAGGATGAGCTTGCGGCTGAGCCGGTCGACGAGCACCCCGGCGGGCAGGCCGAGCGCGGTGAGGCTGAAAGCGAACGCCGTCCCGGCCAGGGCCGCGCGCGCCGGGGAGCCCGTGAGCGCCATCGCGAGCAGGGTGAACGCGAACGAGCCCATGACCAGGCCGAGTTCGGAAACCGCGTCGCCGGTCCACAGCACCACCCAGTCCCGGTTGCGCCGCAGCGGACGCCCCCCGCGTGCATCCTGCACCGACGAGTCCATAGGTCCGGTCTAACACGAACGTCTGCCTTACCCGGGCAGGTATCCCTAGCAGATGAATGCCGATACGTATCAGAATCGGCCAGCATCTGGTCACCCCTTCGCCGGCACCAGCCCCGGCCAGCGCTAAAGCCGGTCGCGGCCAGCGCCAGGGGCCTCCCGCACGGAGCCTCGGCTGGCACCAGCGCAGGCCGCGCCGCCGGAGCCCGCCGGGGAAGCACGCGCCGGGCACACACCGGCGCGGGAACACCGTGTGACACGCAAGCGTCGAACACAATGTGAGTACCACTTCGCCCACCCTGGAGCCCCGCATGACGACCCCGGCCGGCTCAGCCGACGATCAGCCGCGCAAACGGCTCCCCGAGGAGCCTGACAACGTCATCTCCGGCGAGTACGCAGTCCGTGATGACCACGGCGGCCCATCCGGAGCGGGTGATAGCGGCCCCCGGTACCTCAAGGCCGAGCCCATCCAGCCCGGCCCGTTCGGCGGGATGAGCGGCTTCGGCGCCCCCGCGGGCACTCCCGCCGGCCCGGGGTACACCGTGTACCAGCCGGGCGCCGGCCCCCTGCCGGACCCCGCCTCCCTGAAACTGAAGAACCCGTTCCTGGCAGGCGTGCTGGGTATCGCGTTCGGGCCGATCGGCCTGGCCTACGTCACCTTGGCCGGTGCCCTGGTCGCCCTGCTCGTGGCAGCGGGGCTGCTGGCAGCCGGCCTGTGGGTGCTGCTCCCGCTGCTCTGGGTGGCGTGCGCGACCACGGGCTTCGCGTCTGCGCTGCGGCACAACGCCCGGGTGATGCTGGCAGCCGTCGCCGAAGCCGGCGGTACCCGGTACCCTCCGCAGCGGTGACGCGGCCTCCCGCCAGGTGAGGAAACGCCATCTTCACCTGGCCTCATCACCTCTAGAATGCGCAAGATGCAGGCCATCACCATTCCCGTCCCGGGCGAAGCCAGCGCCCTGGTTCCCGCTGAGGTTGATCCTCCCGGGCTCGCTCCAGGCGAAGTACTCATCGACGTGGTCGCTGCCGGGGTCAACCGCGCGGATCTGCTCCAGCGGCGCGGCTTCTACGACCCGCCTGCCGGGTCCTCGCCGCTGCCAGGCCTGGAAGTGAGCGGACGGATCAGCGCGCTCGCCGGCGATCTGACCCCCGGCCCGGAGGGGTGCGGCTGGTCGGTCGGCGACGAGGTGGCCGCGCTGCTGACCGGAGGCGGGTACGCCGAGCAGGTGAACGTGCCGGCCGGGCAGCTGCTGCCCAAGCCGGCCGGGCTCAGCTTCATCGAAGCCGCCGCCCTGCCGGAGACAACGTGCACGGTGTGGTCGAACGTGTTCCTCACCGCCTGCCTGCGCCCGCACGAGACGGTGCTGTTCCACGGCGGTTCCAGCGGCATCGGCACCACCGGCATCCAGATCGCCAAGGCCGTGGGGGCGCGCGTCGCCGTCACCGCCGGCACCCCCGAGAAGCTCGAAGCCTGCCGCCGTCTCGGCGCGGACATCGCGATCAACTACCGTGAGCAGGATTTCGTCGCCGAGCTGAAGGCCGCCACCGGCGGGCACGGCGCCGACGTGATCCTCGACCTCATCGGCGCCAAGTACCTCGAGCGCAACATCAAGGCGCTGGCTACCGCCGGCCGGCTCGTCATCATCGGCCTGCAGGGCGGGGTGAAGGCCGAGATCAACCTGAACGCGCTGCTCATGAAGCGCGCCGCGATCATCGCGACCTCGCTGCGGGCCCGGCCGGACGCCGAGAAGGCCACCATCGTGGCCGCCGTGCGCGAGCACGTCTGGCCGATGGTCACCGGCGGGGCCGTGCGCCCGCTGGTGCACGCCACGTTCCCGCTGGCGCAGGCGGCGGAGGCGCACCGGGCGCTGGAAGAAGGCGACCACATCGGCAAGGTCGTCCTGACGGTCGGCGAATGAGCCACCGGTGAGCCCGCGCTTCGTCAGGGTCCGGCTGGTCGTGCTCGCAGTCGAACCAGCCGACCGGGTCGGCCGTGACGCGCCAGAGGACGCCGTGACCACGGTGTTCATCAAGCGGGGCCTGTTCGCGGCCGCGCTGCCGCGCCCCGGCGACCGGATCGAGGCCCGCTCCCTGGGGCCGCAGGTGGCGCTGCTATTCGGCCGGGCTCCGCAGGTAGCGGCGGTGGAGCACCGGCTCACCGACCTGCGCACCGCCGAGCCGGTCGCGTACGTCATCGTCGAACTGGAGACCAGCTACGTCACCGACGAGATGATCGGGATCTTCCAGGCAGACGGTTACCGCGTCGAGCGTAAGCACGACGACCCCCTCCCGCCGCTGTAAGCGGAATCCGGCGACGCCCCCGGGGCCGGCGCGCCCCGGGTGATGGCACGTGCCACGCGCCGGCGCCAGACGCGTGAGGGGCCGGGCGGGTTCGCCCCCGCCCGGCCCCTCGTCCCGGTCAGTACCCGGTCAGCCCCCCTCGCCCCGGGCGAGGGTGAACGAGCGCAGCCGGTCACCGGCGAACCAGACCCCCGCGACGAGGACCACCACGGCCGCGGCCAGCGCGTACAGCAGGGGGATCTGGGGATCGGTGATGCCCTTGTCGAAGTGGCGGGCCAGCGCCACCCCCCACTGCCGGATACTCACCCAGCCGATCCCCTGCAAGGTCGAGCCGAGCATGCCCTCCCAGACCAGCACGAACACCAGCCCGCCGATCACGGCGAACGACGTGAACGCCGACAAGGCGATGAAGGCCGCGCAGTACGCCGTCCCGGCCAGGGCCGCGCCGATCGTCCACGCCAGTGACAGGTTCTGCAGATCCGGGGCCAGCACCAGGCCGGCGACGATCAGCGGCAGCACCCCGGCGATCATGGTGGCCACCCAGGCGACCACGAACTTACTCACCGCTACGACGTGCCGGCTGACCGGCTTGGCCAGCAGGTACACCACCGAGCCGTCTTCGATCTCAGGGCCGAGCACCGAGCTGGCCGCTAGCAGCGCCACCAGCGGAAGCAGGATCGGGAAGCCGATCCCGGAGATCAGCATGTACCCGCTCTCCCCGACCCCGGTGGCGCGCATCACCGCCGCCAGGCCGATGAGGATCACCGGGAACGCAGCCAGGGCCCATACCCTCCGCTGCCCGAGCAGGGCCTGGGCGGCCAGCCTCGTCACCGTGGGGTTCATGACGCCACCAGGTAGGTGAATACCGACTCCAGCGACTCGTCCGTGGGGGTGAGTTCGTACACGGTCACTCCTAGTTCGCGGGCCCACCCAGGCAGCCCGGCGGCGAAGGTACCCAGGTCGCTAACCCGCAGGTCCAGCCCCCCGGATGCGAGAACGCTCACCCCGGCCACGCAGGGTGCGGCGATGAGGCGGGCAGCCAGCGCGCGATCATCCGTGCTGGCCAGGAAGTAATGCACCGGCCGGTCGGTCATCAGCCGGCGGATGGCACCGAAATCGCCCGAGGCGGCGTGCCGCCCGGCGACGAGCACCTCGATGTGACGAGCCAGCTGCTCGACCTCCTCCAGGATGTGCGAGCTGAACACGACCGTACGGCCCTGCTCCCCCATGTCGCGCAGCAGGCGCATGAGCTGCGCGCGCTGACGGGGATCGACGCCGTTGAACGGCTCGTCGAGCAGCAGCACCTCGGGGTCGTGGACCAGCGCG
>CAMCQD010000263.1 GCA_945876925.1 uncultured Dermatophilus sp. | reverse complement strand
GTCCTTCGGCAGTCCGGCAGCGTTCACGCCCTGGCGTGTCAGCCACGCCTGTGCCGCCTGCGGTGAGCCGAGTGCGGTGGTGCGTGCGAGGATCTGGGCGAGCCCGCGTCCGGGACCGGTGTAGACGCGGTGGACCAGGGCGTGGAACTGGCGTCGCTCGGCCGGAGTCAGCAGCGGGTGTTCGCGGCGGTGGATGGTGAGGATTCCGCCGTCGACGCCCGGACGTGGGGTGAACGCGCGAGCGGGAACCCGACTGTGCAGCGTGAAGGTGAACCAGGGTGCCCATTGCGAGGTCATCATCGTGGCACCGCCAACGCCCGCTCTGCGCCGCGCAACTTCCCATTGCACGAGCACGATTGCATCGGTCCATGCCGGGGAGTGCAGGATGCGGCGCAGTATGGCCGTGGTCTGGTGAAACGGCAGGTTGCCGACGAGCACATGCGCAGATGTTGGAAGCCGGTAGGTCAGGAAGTCGTCGGCGACGACCTTCACATGTGACGGGAGTCGTTGGGTCAAGCGTTGGGCGAGCCTGGTGTCGATCTCGACGGCTGTCACCGGTCGCCCGAGCTGGGCCAGCGGGGTGGTGAGTGCTCCGTCACCGGGGCCGATCTCGATGATCGGCCCCTCGGTGGCAGCCACGAGCCGTGTGATCGTGGCGATGGTGGATGGGTCAGTCAGGAAGTTCTGGCCGTGCTCATGACGGCCACCTCGATAGGTAGGCACTGTTTGCTCCGTGGTTGTTGCGGAGCCGGGCACGCTGAAAGAGCCGCCCGGTCGTGATCACCGGGTGCGGGAGCAACAACCTGTGGAGGGTGCTCGCCGCTGTTAGCGGCTGCGCAGACGCAGCGAAGCAGTGCCGTAGAACAACATGCCCACCAGCGTAGGTGACCCCGCTGCCGGTCAGCGACTCAATATCCCGTCTCTGCCCAAAGACGCGGAGATCCGTATCAATGATGGCCAGTACGAATCCCGAGCTAACCCACGGCCGCAGAGCCTCGGCAACATCGGGATTCGTTCCGTGAGAGATCTCGACAGAGACGCCACGCGTCTTGCAGATCGAGGTCGGGAGGCTGCCGGCTCACCTGTGTGACGACCAGGTGAGGGGTGGTTTGGGTGACGGTGTCGATGCGGGTGATGTCGGCTGGTGACGGCTACACGTACCTGCTGCGCACGGTGGCGGCCGGCGACGGCGACCGGTCGTTGTCGACTCCGTTGACCCGCTATTACGCCGAGGCGGGCACCCCGCCCGGGCGTTGGCTTGGCTCGGGCGTGGCTGCTCTGGGTCATGGTGAACTCGCTCCGGGTGCGCAGGTGTCGGAGGCGCAGCTTCAGTTGCTGGTGGGGATGGGGCGGGACCCGATTACTGGCGTGCCGTTGGGGCGGGCGTATCCGGTGTACAGCTCGACTGGGGAGCGGGTTGCGGATCGCGTCGCGCAACTGGACCCGGCGCTGGGGGCGGTGGAGCGGGGTCGCAGGGTTGCGCAGATTGAGGCTGAGGAGGCTGCGCGGGGGTCGCGGCGTGCGGTGGCGGGGTTTGATTTCACGTTCAGTGTGCCGAAGTCGGCGTCGGTGTTGTGGGCGGTTGCGGACGCGGGGACGCAGGCGTTGATTGCGCAAGCCCATCATGAGGCGGTTGCGGCGGTGGTTGCGTTCATGGAGCGCGAGGTTGCAGCCACTCGCACGGGCGCAACTGCTGGGGATGGCGCGGTTGCACAGGTCGACGTCACGGGTTTGATCGCGACGGCGTTTGATCACTTCGATTCCCGCGCCGGTGACCCGCACTTGCATACGCATGTGGTGATCAGCAACAAGGTCCGCACGGTGTTGGATGGGAAGTGGCGGAGTCTGGATGGGCGTCCGATGCATGCCGCGGTGGTCGCGTTGTCGGAGCTGCACGAGGCCGTGTTCGCCGATCACATGACCCGCACCTTCGGCGTGAGCTGGGAGGCGCGGGAGATGGGCCGGGACCGGAACCCGTCCTGGGCGATCACCGACGTCCCCGAAGACCTGGTGGCGGAGTTCTCCACGCGGGCGCGACAGATCGAGGTGGAGAAGGACCGGCTGGTGGCCGAGTACGTAGCCTCCTACGGCCGGCAGCCATCTGATGCCACCGTGATCCGGTTGCGTGCCCAGGCCACGCTCGCGACGCGTCCGGGCAAGCAGGTCCGCTCGTTAGCGGAGCTGACCGAACAGTGGCGCACCCGCGCCAGCAGAGTCCTCGGCAATGATGCGACGGTGTGGGCGCGCAGCGTCACGGGTGGGGAGCGGCAGATGCTGTTGCGGGCTGATGATGTGCCGTTGGATCTGATCGAGCAGGTGGGGCGGTCGGTGGTCGAGGTGGTCGGTGAGAAGCGCTCGACGTGGCGGCGCTGGAACCTGATGGCCGAAGCCGCCCGCCAGACGATGGGGTGGCGGTTCGCCACCGTCGAGGACCGCGAAGTCATCACCGCGATGGTTGCTGACGCTGCCGAACAGGCGTCCCTGCGCCTGACCCCACCCGAGCTAGCGACCAGTCCGGTGGAGTTCCGCCGCCTGGATGGCACCAGCGTGTTCCGCCCGAAGCACTCGACCGTGTTCTCCTCCGACACCCTCCTCGCCGCCGAAGACCGCCTCCTGAAACGGGCCCGCACTACCACCGGGCCGAGTGTCGACCTCGCTATTGTCGAGACCATCACGAGCAAGCGTGACGCCGAGGGTCGGGTGCTCGGCCAGGACCAGGCCGCAGCTTTGGCGTCGGTCGCCGTCTCGGGCCGGGTCGTGGATGTGTTGGTGGGGCCGGCAGGGGCCGGGAAGACCACCGCCATGAATGCGCTGCGCCGGGCATGGGAAGCCTCGCATGGTGCCGGGTCGGTAGTTGGACTGGCGCCGTCGGCGGTGGCGGCGCAGGTGCTGGCCGACGATCTGGGCATTCAGACGGAGAACACGGCGAAGTGGTGGACCACCCATCAACACACCGGCGCCACCTTCCAGGCCGGGCAGCTGGTCATCATCGACGAAGCCTCCCTCGCCGGCACCCTGTCCTTGGATCGGATCACGCAGGCAGCTGAGGAGGCGGGGGCGAAGGTGCTGCTGGTCGGTGACTACGCCCAGCTCCAGTCCGTCGATGCTGGTGGTGCGTTCAGTCTGTTGATCCACGACCGTGACGATGCTCCCGAGCTGGTCGATGTTCACCGCTTCACCCACGCCTGGGAGAAGACCGCGTCCCTGGAGCTGCGGCACGGCCGCACCCCGGTCATCGATACCTACCTGGCACACGGCCGCATCCATGATGGTGACGCCGAGGCCATGACCGATGCCGCCTACACCGCCTGGCGCCACGACCGGCAGCAGGGTTTGGTGTCGGTGCTGATCGCTGAAACCCGCGAGAACGTCACCGCCCTCAACGTCCGCGCCCGCGCCGACCTCATCCTGGACGGCGCGTTGAAGCCCGGCCCTGAAATCGCCCTGTCCGACGGATCGGCAGCGGGCGTGGGTGACACGATCATCACCCGTCGCAACGACCGGCGGCTGCGGAACCGGCGCGGCTGGGTCCGCAACGGCCAAACCTGGACCATCACCGCCGTTCGCGGCGATGGGTCGGTCACGATCCGCCCGCCCGGTGCCCGGTTTGGTAACAACATCGTGCTGCCCGCTGACTACGTGGCTGAGCACGTCGACCTCGGCTACGCCGTCACCGCCCACCGCGCCCAAGGCCTCACCACCGACACCGCCCACGTCCTCGTCGAACCCACCACCACCAGGGAGAACTTGTATGTCGCCATGACCCGCGGACGCGAATCGAACCAGGCCTACGTCATCCTCGACCGACCCGACGACCACGCCACTCCGCACCCGGGCGACAATCCCGACGCCACCGCCCGCACGGTCCTCTACGGCGTGCTGCAACACAGTGGTGCTGAGCTGTCGGCGCACGAGACCATCACCGCCGAGCAAGACCGGTGGGGCTCGATCGCCCAACTCGCCGC
>CAMCQD010000262.1 GCA_945876925.1 uncultured Dermatophilus sp. | reverse complement strand
CGCCCCCATGTCGATGCCCAGTTCGAGGCTGCTGGTGGCGACGACGGCGGGCAGCGTGCCTGCCTTGAGTGCGGCCTCGATGGCGGCACGCTGCTCATGGCTGACCGAGCCGTGGTGGGCCCGGGCCAGCATGGGCGCGTCCGCGTGCAGCCCCAGCCCCGGGCCGGAAGCGCCCATCAGCTGCGCGGGCATGCCCTGCCCGGGCGGGCCGGTGACCGGGTCGGCGGCGGTGCGCCGCAGCCAGATTTCGTTCAGCCGGGTGGTGAGCCGCTCGGCCAGGCGCCGCGAGTTGGTGAACACCAGCGTGGTGCGGTGCGCCGCGATGAGATCGGCGATGTGCTCCTCGGCGTGCGGCCAGATGGACCGGGCCGCCTCCGCCTCGCCGCTGTTCTCCCCGGCGTCGCCGCCGCGGGCGGGGCCGGTGCCAGCCTCCCCGTCCGGGAGGACCACGCTCAGCTCCCAGGCCTTGGCCGCCTCCGGGCGCACGACGCTCACCGGGCGCCCCCCGGACAGGTACCGGGCGGCCTCGCTCACCGGGCGCACCGTGGCGGACAGGCCGATCCGCTGGGCAGGCGCCGGCAGCAGCGCATCCAGCCGCTCCAGGCTCACCGCCAGGTGCGCGCCGCGCTTGGTGCCGGCCAGGGAATGGATCTCGTCGACGATGACCGTCTGGGTCCCGGTGAGGATGCGCCGCGCCGCCGAGGTGAGCAGTAGGTACAGCGACTCGGGGGTGGTGATGAGGATGTCCGGCGGATGGGCGATCAGCGCTCGCCGCCCTGCCGCCGGGGTGTCGCCGGTGCGGACCCCCACGCGCACCGGCCGCGCCGTACCTTCTCCGGGGTCGCGCTGACGGGCCAGCTGCGCGATCCCGGACAGGGGACGGCGCAGGTTGCGGTCGACGTCCGCGGCCAGGGCCTTCAGCGGTGACAGGTAGATCGCCCGGACGCCCCCGGCAGCGGGGGAGGCGTCCCCGGTGAGCCGGTCGAGGAGGGTGAGGAAGGCGGCCAGGGTCTTACCCGACCCGGTCGGGGCCACGACGAGGGTGTCCTCGCCGCGGCCGATCGCGGCCCAGGCCTGCCGCTGGACCTCGGTCGGCTCGCCGAGAACCCCGGCGAACCAGTCCCGGGTGGCCTGCCCGAAACCGCTGAGGGCATCGTGGCCCGCCGGTGCCGCGGGCAGCGCGCCGGCGGGTGCCCCGGCAGTGGCGGGCGTGCCTGATCTGCCCGGTCCCGCAGATGGCGGCCCCGGTGAGCGGGCGGCGTCATCGCCGCGCATGGCTGCCTCCTTCCCGGTCCCCGCCCGTGCGGGCGGGATATGCGGCTCATGGTGGCACGCACCCCTGACAGGGTGCCGGTGGCGCCGGGCGGACAGCTGCCCGCCGGGCGTGATTGACTGGCGGCCGTGCGGATCAGTGAGTTCTGGCGGCGGATGGACGATGAATTCGGGGAGGCGTACTCGCGCACCCTGGCCGGTCACCAGAGCCTGACCGCTTTCGGCGGCCGCACCGCCGAGGAGCTCATCGCCTCCGGGGAATCCCCGCGCCTGGTGTGGGAGGCCCTGGCCGGGCAGATGGGCGTGCCCCCGCAGCGGCGGCTGGGCCGCGACCGTCCGATCCGGGAGCGCCCGGACGCCGGCTAGCCCCACCCTGCCGGCGGAGCGACTCGCCGGGGAGACAGGCGAATCGTGCTCGCGGGGGCAGCTAGCGCGCAGCCGATCCGGACTGCGGACCAGGTTGCGCGGGCGCCGGCCGCCAGCGCCATCACCGCTGCTGGCCTGCGCGGATAGGCCCGTGGGCGTGCCCGCGAGGGTACCTGGCGACACGCGGGGAAACGCAGCACTGGCGCATCGAACCTGTGTTCGGTAGGTTGCCATCGGAGCACATCCGGTGGCGCTCGGCCACCGGCACCGGCACCACCGGCGCGCCCTGATGCGCGGGCGGATCCGGGCCCGGCTGCTGTCCACAGCGCAGCGCCCGCCTGGTCCCGTCCACACCTGCGGCAGCGGCGATCCGGCTCTGACGGTGGCTTCGCCTATCGTCTGATCCGCGCCTCGGCGTGAGGTGACGGGTCGCAGGCAGACGGCCGTTTCGAGTACGAGAAAGCAGGAATGACATGGCCCGATCGGCAAGTGCCAGCAGCGCGGCACCCAGGGGAGCGGCAGCCAGGGGAACCGACCCCAGGACGGCTTCCCTGGAAACAGTCATGGCGCAAATCGACAAGACGTTCGGCAAGGGCACCGTGATGCGCCTGGGCGACGAGGTACGTCCCGCCCTGGGCGTCATCCCGACCGGGTCGATCGCGCTGGATATCGCGCTGGGCGTGGGCGGCATCCCGCGCGGGCGGGTCATCGAGATCTACGGCCCGGAGTCCTCGGGCAAGACGACCGTCGCCCTGCACGCGGTGGCCAATGCCCAGAAAGCCGGCGGGATCGCGGCCTTCATCGATGCCGAGCACGCCCTCGACCCCGGGTACGCCAAGAAACTCGGCGTCGACACCGACGCCCTGCTGGTCAGCCAGCCCGACACCGGCGAGCAGGCGCTCGAGGTGGCTGACATGCTGATCCGCTCGGGTGCCATCGACATCATCGTGGTCGACTCGGTGGCCGCGCTCGTGCCCCGCGCCGAGATCGAGGGCGACATGGGCGATTCGCACGTGGGCCTGCAGGCCCGGCTCATGTCGCAGGCGCTGCGCAAGATCACCGGTGCGCTCAATAGCACGGGCACCACCGCGATCTTCATCAACCAGCTCCGCGAGAAGATCGGCGTGATGTTCGGCAGCCCCGAGACCACCACCGGTGGCAAGGCGCTGAAGTTCTATGCCTCGGTCCGCCTGGACGTGCGCCGCATCGAGACGCTCAAGGACGGCCAGGAGGCCGTGGGCAACCGCACGCGGTGCAAGGTCGTCAAGAACAAGGTCTCGCCGCCGTTCAAGCAGGCCGAGTTCGACATCCTCTACGGGCAGGGCATTTCCCGCGAGGGCGGGCTGATCGACATGGGCGTCGAGCACGGCTTCATCCGCAAGGCCGGGGCCTGGTACACCTACGAGGGCGATCAGCTCGGCCAGGGCAAGGAGAACGTGCGCGCTTTCCTGCGCGACAACCCCCAGCTGGCCGACGAGATCGAGCGCAAGGTCAAGGAGAAGCTCGGCATCGGCGTTCCCCTCCCAGCCGGGGACTCCGGCTCTGAGCCCGGGGAAGCCGCCGAGGTGCCGGCCGGGTTCTGATGACCGGGCAGTCACGGCTGGAGCGAGCCAGGGCGGCACTGCGGCAGGAGGAGGATCTGTCCGCCGGTCCGGCCGCCCGCCCCGCGGGCGGGCTGCCCGCCGGGCGGGCGGCGGGAGCCGAGCCGGACCAGGCTGTCCCGGCCGGCTCGCAGGCGGCGGATGACCCGCAGTACGCGCTGGCCAAGCGGATCGCGCTGCGCAAGCTGACGGCGTCCGCGCGCAGCCGGGCGCAGCTCGCCCAGGCGCTGGCCGATCAGCACATCGCCCCCGAGGTGAGTACTGCGGTGCTTGACCGGCTGGAGTCAGCCGGCCTGGTCGATGACGCCGCGTACGCCGAGCTGGTGGTGCGCTCCTCCCGCTCGGGCAGGGGGCTCGCCCGCCGCTCGCTGGCCGCGCGGCTGCGCGAGCACGGCGTGGACGACGACATCGCCGCCGGCGCCCTCGACCAGCTGGACGAGGCCGCCGAGGAGGAGACCGCGCGTGCCCTGGTCAGCAAGCGGCTGCGCACCATGGACGGGTTTGAGGGCCAGGTCGTGCGCCGCCGCCTGGCCGGGATGCTGGCCCGCAAGGGCTATGACGCGTCCCTGGCCTACCGGGTCATCGGGCAGGCGATCGACGCTCATCCGGCCTTCCGCCGCGATTGACCCCAGGGACCGGCGCGGCCCCGGCTGACGAGACCGGGAACGGCCGGCCCGGCGACCGGTCATAGCGGCCCGCCGGGGCGGGACGGTCAGCCCCGGGACCTCAGCGTCAGATCAGT
>CAMCQD010000261.1 GCA_945876925.1 uncultured Dermatophilus sp. | reverse complement strand
TCCCGCCGGTGACCAGCGGCACCCGGCGGGCCCCGGCGGCGAACAGCAGCAGCGGGATCGCGGTGACCGGCCCGGACAGGTACACCAGCCACGCGTACGGCTCCCCGAACGGCACCGTGCTCCTCCCGGAAGCCGACAGGAAGGCGAGGTAGGCCAGCATGACCGGGACGAGGGCCGCTGTCTCGATCCCCAGCCCGGCCAGGGCGGGCACGCGCGCCCCGACCTTCTTCTTCACCAGGGCGTACAGCCCGAAGCTGCCGGCCAGCAGCAGCGATATCCACGGGAACTGCCCGTAGGCCGCGGTCAGCACGACGCACGCCAGCGTCCCTGAGCCGAACGCGATCCATTGCAGGCCGGTCAGCCGCTCATGCAGCACGAGCACCGCCAGCCCGGCCGAGACCAGGGGGTTGATGAAATAGCCCAGCGCGGCGTCGATGGTCCGCCCGCTGATCACGGCGTACACGTACGTGGTCCAGTTGAGGGCGACCAGCACCCCCGAGAGGGCCAGCAGGCTGGTGAGCCTGCGCCCGGCCAGCAGCGCCCGGACACGGTCCCACTGCCTCAGCGCCGTGATCGCCAGCACGCAGAACGCGAACGAGCAGATCACCCGGTAGGCGATCACCTCGACCGGGCCGGAACGGGCCAGCAGCGTGAAGTACAGCGGGAACACCGACCACAGCAGGTAGGCCGAGAGGCAGTAGATCACTCCGGCACGCACGTGCCTCATCGTAGGCGCGCGTCCCCGGTGAGGCCCGGCGGGCCGCGCCCGCCCGGTGACCAGCGGTCCTAGCCGCACGCCCCGGATGCGGAGCCCGGGGGCGGAGCCGGCCACGGGGGCTAGCCGAGGGCGACGAGCAGGGTGCGCAGCAGGGCGGCCAGGTCATCGCGCTGCGCGGCGCTCAGGGAGGCCAGCAGGTCACGTTCGTGCCCGGCCAGGGTGGTGATGGTGGCCTCCGCGGCGCTGCGCCCGGCCGGGGTGAGCCGTACCCGGGCGCTGCGCCTGTCATTCGGGTCGCGGTTCCGGGTGATGAGGCCGCGCCCCTCTAGCCGGACCAGCCGGTTGGTCATGGTGCCGCTGGTGGAGAGGGTCTCGGCGACTAGTTCGCTGGGGGTGCGCTCATAGGGCTTCCCGGCCCGGCGCAGCGCCGCGAGCACGTCGAACTCCCACGGTTCCAGGCCGTGGGCGGCGAATGCCCCCCGGCGGGCCCGGTCGAGGCGCCGGGCGATCCGGGAAATCCGGGACAGGACGTGCAGCGGAGCCACGTCCAGCCCGGGGAGTTCCCGCTGCCAGGCAGTGACGATGCCATCCACCTCATCGGGTACCTCTGCGGGTTCCGGAGGCGTAAGCGGCGGCTCTGGCGGCACCCGGGGCGAGGGGGGCCACTGCGGCACCGGGCCAGCCGCCTCCCCGCCGGCGCGGGCGGTCACGCTTTATCCTGGCCGAGGATGCGCGCCGTCGTCTTGGGGGACAGCCGCGGTTTCTTCTCCATCCCGGATAGCCCGTTCCAGGCGAGGTTGACCACGTGCGCGGCGACGTCGGCTTTCTTGAATTTGCGTGAGTCAAGCCACCACTGGCCAGTGAGGGCGACCATGCCGACGAGCATCTGGGCATACATCGGCGCGAACCGCGCGTCCAGCCCGGCGTGCTTGAACTGCGCGGCCAGGATGTACTCGACCTGGCTGGCCACATCGGAGATGAGGCTGGCGAAGGAACCGGTGGACTGCCCCGTGGGAGAGTCGCGCACGAGAATGCGGAACCCGTCCGCGGAGGATTCGACGTAGTCCAGCAGCGCCATCGCACCCAGCTCGATCAAGCCGCGGGGGGAGGTATCGGGGGTGGTCAGCGCAGTGGTGATGGCGTCGAGCAAGGTGGCGATCTCCCGGTCGACCACGACGGCGTACAGTCCCTCCTTGCCGCCGAAGTGCTCGTACACGACGGGTTTGCTCACCCGCGCCCGGGCGGCGATCTCCTCGACCGTGGTCCCCTCGAACCCGTTGGCGGCGAACAGCGAGCGGCCGATCCCGATGAGCTGCTCACGGCGCTCCTTGCCGGTCATGCGACTGCGGCCGGAGCGGGAGACGGAACGCTCAGAGGACGACACCCGTCCATCATGCCAACTGCCGCCGGGGGTTTCGCGTCCGGCGTGGCGCGCCTTCCGCCTGGGCCGGTGCTCACCCGGGGTCCGGGGGCAGCTCGGACGTTCCCGCAGAGGGCATCTGCGCCGTTGTGTCGTAGCCTGGTCCTGGCCCCCGCCCGGAGCGGCCAGGCCATTCCCCGGTTGGTCTGCTGGCAGGGCCCGCCTGACTTTGAATCAGGACAAGCGACGTAGGTTCGATTCCTACCCGGGGAACCGCGCACCCCGCCGGGCGGGTCACATGAGTCGTCCCAGGCGGGGGAACCGCGCGCGGATCTCACCGGCGAACTGCCCGCGTTCGGACCGGGCCACGTCCGCCCATCCCAGATCGCAGGCGCCTTCCTGCAGCAGCTGCACGTACGCGTACGAGGCGACGCGGAGGCGGCGCTCGGCGGCTGCCCCGGCCACCCAGCGCGGGTACAGCCCCAGCGGGGCCAGGGCGGCCAGGACCGCCAGCGGACGCCAGGATGAGGTTCCCCGGGCGGCCCCCGCGGCGGCCAGCGCCGCCAGGGTGGCCACGGCCAGGGGGAACGGGTACACCGTCGGGGTCACGTCCGGATGCTTGAGGAACAGGCGGGCGTTGCCGCGCCCGTACCCGCGGCTGCGGCGCAGGACATCGGCCAGCCGCGTGACAGGCTCGTGGTCCACCACCGCGGACGGCACGAACACCAGCCGCCCCCCGGCGCGGGAAAGCCGCCGGAACAGCTCTTCCTCCTCCCCGCCGTAGCGGAAGCGCGGATCGAAGCCGCCAGCCTTCAGGACCGGGCGGCGGTCGATGAGCAGATTGGCGGTGACGAGGGAGGCCACGTCGCGTTCGCCGCGCCGCCGGTGCGGCCGGAAGCTGCGGCGCAGGTACCTGAGGAACCGCACGGGAACGGACTCGGCCAGCAGCGTCTCGCTCTCCAGCGGCTCCCACGGCCTGATCCGGGACACGTAGCCGGCGATTAGCCCGGGCCCGCCGGAGGGCACGGTGCGCCCGCCCCAGGCCACCGCGTCCGGGTGACGCTCGCGGGCCGCCAGCAGCTGCTCAAGCCAGTCCGGCCGCAGCAGGCAGTCGTCGTCGGTGAAGGCGATGAGGTCGGTCCCGGCGTGCCGCAGGCCGGTGTTGCGGGCCGCGCCGACGCCCTGGTTGGTTTCGTGCGAGACGACCCGCAGCCCGGCCCGCTGGCACACTTCGCGGGTGCCGTCGGTGGAGCCGTCGTCGACGATGAGCACGCTCATCCGGTCTGCGCAGGTCTGCTGGGCGAGCCGCCCGGCGGT
This sequence comes from uncultured Dermatophilus sp., assembly GCA_945876925.1. GTDB lineage: Bacteria > Actinomycetota > Actinomycetes > Actinomycetales > Dermatophilaceae > Dermatophilus. The sequence continues at coordinate 607 of CAMCQD010000261.1, read as the reverse complement.
GGCCAGGATGCGATCGGCGCCGTTGTACGTGGCGATGACGACGGTGACGTCCGGGGCGGGCGGCGCGGCGGCCGGGCCGGGCACGGCCAGCGGCATCGGAGCGGTCATGGCGGGGACTCCTTATCAGGGGAGGTTAGCGGGCTGGTGCGGGCGGCGGGCTCGCGGTGCCGCCCGGGCTGGGGTCCCGGGCCGGCGTGGCGGGCGGGCCCGGAGCGGGTGACGCGTTCTGGCCGGTCGCGGGGGCCGTGGTGGTCGTGGTGTGCCGCACCACGGCGATCTCGGAGTTGGCGTACACCGTTTTCCAGGTGCGGGCGCGCTGCACCCGCTGCCAGGCGGAGCGGTCCATGCCGCGTAACGACCCGGGGCGCACGACCACGTACTGCAGTTCGACGCCCACCTGGGCCGGCGGGTCGCCAGCGCCCCACCAGCCTTTGTCGAACGGCACCGGGAACTCGTACACCCGGGTGCGCTGGGCCAGCGCCGGGACCAGGTTCCACGAGGCCGACACGCTGGCGTCATCGGGGATGTGCGACAGGCCCTGCTCGATCTGGCTGACCTGCGCGGCCGGGATCTTGCCGCGCTCATCGGACCTCGCCGGCAGCGGCCC
>CAMCQD010000260.1 GCA_945876925.1 uncultured Dermatophilus sp. | reverse complement strand
TGCACGTGCACCTGGGGCGGGACTTCGTCACCATGCCCTCGGCGATGGCCGCGCTGTGTGCCCGGGCCCCGTTCGTCGTGCAGACGCACGGGATGGTGCAGCCCAGCGGGAAGCTCCCGGTGCGGGTGCTCGACCACGTCTCCACGCTGCCGGTGCTGCGCGCGGCGCGGAAGGTGTTCTACCTGACGCAGCAGGAGCGCGACGGGCTCCTCGAGCTCGAGCCGGGCCTGCGGCTGGCGATGCTGCGCAACGGCATCCGGGCGGATGCGCCGCCCCGCGAGCTGCCCGCCCAGCCGCGCGAGGTGCTCTTCCTGGCCCGCGTCCAGGAGCGCAAGCGGCCGCTGGACTTCGTGGCCGCGGCCCGCCTGCTCGCCCCGGAGTTCCCCGGGGTGACGTTCCGGCTGATCGGCCCCGATGAGGGACAGGGCGATGCGGTGCGGGCCGCGATCGCGGAATCCGGGCTGGGTGACCGGCTGGTCTGGGACGGCCCCATCGCGCCGGACGCCACCCGGGCCGCGCTGGAGCAGGCGGACGTGTACGTGCTCCCCTCGGTGGACGAGCCGTATCCGATGTCGGTGATCGAGGCGCTTGCCGTCGGGGTACCCACCGTGATCACCACATCCTGCGGGCTAGCCGACCTGGTGAGCTCTGGCGGTGCCGGGGCGGTCGTCGAGCCCGGAGCGGGCAATGTCGCGGCAGCGGTGCGGCAGTTGCTGGCCGACCCGGCCGCACGTGCCGCCGCAGCCCGGGGTGCCTGCGAAACCGCGCGCGGTAAGCTAGACATCGAACGTGTGGCCGCAGAGCTGGAGCAGGTTTATACCTCTATCCGCTGACCCAGGTGCCGATGTCACCATCGCAGGGGGGCGCGTTCGCAGGCACCGACGAGGAGCAACACCATGTACATCCGCGAGTACCTCAAGGTGCTGCTGCGCCGGCCTTTACTGACCGTGCTGGTCGGCCTCGTGGTTTTCGCGGGCGTCCTGGGGCAGGCCATCCTGGCCGGACCGAGCTAGTCGGCGTCGACGTCCCTGCTCTTCGCCGTCAGCGGCGGCAACTCCGCCACTGACCTCAACCAGGCAGCGACCTACCTGCAGCGGGAAATGGCCTCCTATACCAGGGTGGCCACCTCCCCGCGGGTGCTGCAGCCCGTCATCACCCAGCTCGGGCTGCCGGACACCCCGACGTCGCTGGCGGCCAACGTCAAGGTGACCAACCCGACCACCACGGTGCTGCTCGACATCTCGGTGACCCGCCCCGATGCCGAGCAGGCCGCCCAGATCGCCAATGCGATCTCGGCCCAGCTCAAGACCGTCGTGGAGGAGATGGCCCCGACCCAGACCGAGGGCGGGGTGCGGCGCAGCACCGTGCAGGTGACCCTGCTCAACGAGGCGGTCGCGCCGACCATCCCGGCGGGGATGTCCCTCCCGGTCACGGGCGTGCTGGGGGTCTTCGCCGGATTCGCGGCGGCGTTCGTCGTGGCCTTGCTGGTCAGCGGGATCGACGGGCATGTGCGGGTGGTTGACGACCTGCGCCGGCTGCGCGGCGGCACCCTCATGGCGGCGCTACCCTCGACGAAGGCCAAGGGCCCGGCGCGCACCGACGCGCTGGCCCCGCATCTGCAGCGGGCGGCGGGCCTGCTGGCCGGCTGGCGCCCCGGCGGCGAGGGCTCCATCGTGCTCGTCACCAGCCCCGAGCCGGACCCGGACGCCGCGGTGGTCACCGAAGCGCTCGCCAAGGCCGCGGCCTCGATCGGCGGCCGCGCGGCGATCGTCGACCTGTCCGCGCTGTCTCCCAAGATCGTCGTGGCCCTCGCCCAGGGGGTCACCGGCACCCCCGAGCTGGACCTGAGCGATGAGACCGTGAACGTCGCCGTCACGGCGAACGCGACCGGCGCCACGGTCACCGAGGCCCGCCCCCCGGACCTGCGGGCCCTCACCGCCGAGTTCGACCTCGTGATGCTCTCCGCCCCGCCCTACGCGACCTCGGCCGACAGCCAGCTCATCTCGAGCGCGGTCGACGCGGCCGCGGTGATCGTCTCGATGCGCGTGGCCAAGGAGCGCGTGGCCGCCACCCTGGCGGGGCTGCGCGCCCTGGAAGCCGGCAACGTCGTCCTCATCGCCAACCGGGTCCCCAAACGGGACCTGTGACCGGCGCGCAGTGAACCTCATCCAGCTCACGCTGGCGATCCTGACGGCCAGCACGATCGCCTCCTTCGGCGTGATCGTGCTGGTGCGCGCCCGGGGACGCGACGGGCTGCATCTGCGCACGTGGCTCGTCGTGGACTTCGTCATCACCTACATCGTGTCCGGGTTCGTCCACGTCCTGCAGCTGACCACCTCACGCGGCTACTACGAGGCCCTGCCGGGCAACCCGCACGTCGACACCAGCGGGCTGCTGGTGGCCGCGTGGTGCACCCCGGTGGCCCTGGCCGGGCTCGCCCTCGGACTGTCGGTGCGCTGGATAGCCCCGCCGAAGTACCGCCGCCAGCAGCCGTACTCCATGGCCATCGGGCACCGGATGATCACCACGGCCCTGGGACTGGGCCTGACCGCGTTCGCGGGCCTGGGCGTCATGCGGATCCGCGGCGTCGCCTCCTCCGGCGAACGGGTCATCGGCGTCGACGGCGGGATGGCCCGGTTCGCCTTCCTCGCCTCGTGGATGCCGTGGGGCATCACCCTGCTGGCGCTGCTGCTGCTCGCCCGGCGCAAGCAGCCGGGCAACGACATGTGGAACACCCTCGTCCTCGGCGGCGCGAGCGGCGTCATCGCCGTGGCCGGATCGTGGGCCGGGGGCCGCACGGACGTGGTGGTGTTCACGCTGCCGCTGCTGATCGTCGTGCTGCCGTGGCTGCGCGGGCTGCGCACGCCGCTGCTGGTCGGCGGCATGTTCGCGGTATTCGCGTTCGTGCGCCTGGAGACCCTCAACCGGGCCGGCTCCCAGGGCGGTTTCGACGTGGCCAGCCTCCTGGACTGGCAGTGGGGCAGGTTCTCGATGGTCGCCTGGGCCGGGGCGTATGCCGAGCAGCACGGATTCATCGCCGGGGAGACGATGGCCTCGGGGTTCCTGGCGGTGCCGTTCGCGGTGCTGCACCTGGTCGGCATCCCCGGCGGGGACGGGCGCACCATCGTCCAGATCACCGGCGAGTACTTCTCGGGAGCGAGGGAGTTCATCCACGTGGTACCAGGCATGTCGGCCGAGCTGTATCTCAACTTCGGCTACCTGGGGGTGTTCGGCGGATATGTCATCCTGGGCCTGGTGGGCGCGCTGGTGGCCGATATCTGGCTGCATTCCCAGACCGAGCTCGGGCGCGTGCTCATCGTGTACCTGGCCGCGATCCTGCTATTCCAGTCGCTCACCGCGCAGTCGGGCGCCTCAGGCCCGCTGGTATTCATGACCGGGGCCCCGATGATGATGCTCTTCCTGCTGGAGTTGCTCTTGCGCCGTGATGATGAGATCCGGGCCAGACGGGTGCATGACCCGTTCGTGCCACTGGGAGCGACCTCCCTGTTCGGGCAATGGAACCGGCGCGCATGAGCACGCGACGGCGCACGATCAGGCGCGTGCTCGCCGCCGCGCTCGCGGCGGTCCTGCTCGCGGCCGGCGGGTGCACCCGGACCGGCTCGTCCGACCTGCAGCCGCGGCTGTCCGGCATCGCCATGCCCGGTAACGACCTGGCCTTCCAGGAACCGGCGCACCTGGAGGCGACCCTCAACGCCGTCGCCGAGACCGGGGCGCGGTGGCTGCGCTTCGACATCCCGTGGACGCACGTGTCATGGCAGCCGGGCCAGTTCGACTGGTCGCCGTATGACACCGTCGTCGACCAGGCCCGTCAGCGCGGGCTGCGCATCGTCGGGGTGCTGGGCACGCTGGCCCCGCACCTGCGCGGCAACGCCGACTGGCGGGCGGGGCCGTCCGAGGACGCCCAGTACGACGGCTTCATCGAGTACGCCCGGATGGCGGCGGAACGGTATGCCGGCAAGGTGGACGCCTGGGAAGTATGGAA
>CAMCQD010000259.1 GCA_945876925.1 uncultured Dermatophilus sp. | reverse complement strand
GTCATCGAGGTCGAACGGCTGGTCGCGGTGCGGATCGTCGGCCCGGTGACGTACCCGAACGGGGACGTGACGGACTACCTGGACCACACCTTCCGCTGCCGCTGGGTCAGCGGTGAGCCCATGGTCGGCGACGACGAATCCTGCGAGGCCGCCTGGTGGCCCAGCGACGCGCTGCCGCCGATGGACCCCCGGCATGCCGAGCCGATCCGGATCGCCCTGGAGAATCCGCGCGAGGTCTACCTGGGCACCGCCGGCCCCCTCAGCTGAGCCGGGCCGGGCGCGTGCGTGCCCGGCAGCTGAGCCGGGAGCGGAAAACCTCTGAACTCGGCCCGGGCGGGGTCGATTAGGCACGGGAGCACTGCCGCCGGGCGAGCCCAGGCGCGCACGACGGCAGCCGCGAGCCGCGCCCGCGGCGTCTCGTCCCAGGAGGGAAGGCCCTATGCATCGGCGTATCCTCATCGTTCCGGCAGGTCAGCGACGTCCGGTTACTTCGGTTTGCCTCGGTCTCGTACATGCGCTGCGGGCCGCGGGAGCCGATGCGGGATACGCCAAGCCGATCGCCCAGCAGCTCGCGGACGGGGTCGAGGACCAGTCCGGCGAGGTGTTCCGCATGGTGACCAGCCTGCGCCCGCCGCCTCCGGTGAGCGTGGCCCGCTGCGCCGAGCTGCTCGCCGTCGGCGCGATGGACATGCTCATGGCCGAAGTCGCCGGGGCGCTGGGCGACGAGCTCGCATCCCGCGAGATCGTGCTGCTCGAGGGGCTGGCCCCGATCCGGGAGACCATCATCACCGCGCAGCTCAACCGGGAGCTGGCTGCCAGCCTCGACGCCGACGCGGTGCTCGTCGCCTCCGCGGCCGATTCCGGGCTGGACGCCGTGGTGGAGCAGGTGGCGGTGGCCGCGCGCAGCTGGCGCGGGCGGCTGATCGGCGTGGTGGCCGAGGGAGTCCCGGCCGGTTCGGAGGCCCGGGTGGCGCTCATACGGGCCCGGCTGGCCGAGATGGGCCTGAACCTCGTGGCCGCGGTACCCGATTCGGGTGAGCTGAGCCGTATCCGGGTCGCCGACCTGGCCCGCGCGCTGGACCTGGAAGTGGTTCACCGGGGCGATCAGGACCGGCGCATCGTGGACACCATCGTCGCCGCGCAGGCGATGCCGGGATTCGTGGAATTCCTCAGCCCGGGGCGGCTGGTCATCGTGCCCGGCGACCGGCACGACGTGTTCATGGCCGCGGCGCTGGCCGAGCTGCGCGGCCGCCCGCTGGCGGCGGTGCTGCTCACCGCCGGGATACGCCCCTCTCCCAGGGTGGTTGATCTGTGCCACAGCGCCATCGAATCGGGCCTGCCGGTGCTGGCCACCGACGCGCTCACCTATGAGACCGCGGCCGATGTGCACGCCCTGGACGTGCAGCTGCCCGCCGATGACGCGCCCCGGATCGAGGGCATCATGCGAGCGTACGGCAGCGCATTCGACCCGGAGTGGATCGCCGGGCTGCGCACCCGGGAGCGGCCGCACCGGTTCACCAGTGCCGAGCTGCGCGCCAACGTCGTACGTCAGCTGGGCTTCGGCCGGTACACGGTCGCGCTGGCCGGGCCGTTCACCCCCGCCTGGCTGCAGGCGGCGACCACGCTGCGCTCCTCCGGGACGATCCGCTGCCTGCTGGTCGGTGACCCTGACCAGATCGCCTCGGTCGCCTCGCAGTCCGGCGGCCGGGTGCCCGCCGCGGCCCGGGTGGTCGACCCGGCTGCGCTGCGGCCGGAGCTGGTGCACGAGTTCATGCGGGTGCGCTCGTGCGGGTACGACGAGGCCGCCAGGGCGCTGACCGATCCGCTCACGCACGCGCTTGCCATGCTGGCCGCGGGCCAGGTGGACGCCGTCATCGGCGGTGAGACGGCACCCGGCTCGGATCTGCTGCGGCTCAGCGAGGAGATCATCGGCATCCGCCCCGACCTGCCGTTCATCACCTCCGCCAATGTGCTGCTGGGACACGACGAGGTGCTCGTGTTCGCCGACTGCGCGCTCAACGAGGAACCCGGCCCCGAGGCCCTGGCCGCGATCGCCGCGCTGGCCGCGGACGGGGCCGCCGCCGCCGGGGTCGAGCCGCGGATCGCCTTCATCAGCCAGGGCAGCGGGCGGTCCTGCGGCGGCACCGGCACCGAGGCGGAGGGCGGCTGCGGCCATGGCCCGGATGCCGGCGCCGGGGATCGGCTGCGGCAGGCGATCCGGGTGCTCGCCGACAAGCGCCCGGACCTGCAGGCCGACGGCCCGCTGGAACTGGAGGCCGCGATCAGCCCGGACCGGGCGCAGGCCCTTCACCTGGGCGGCGGGATAGCAGGGCGGGCGTCGGTGTGCGTCTTCGCCGACCGGCAGACCGCGCAGGCGCAGTACATCGCCATGCAGCGGCGGACCGGGGCCTCCCGGCTGGGGCCGCTGGTGCACGGCTTCCTCAAATCGGTCAACTCGGTCCCGGCCGGTGCCACCGCGGACGAGATCGTCGACCTCATCGCCCTCACCGCCCTCCAGGGCGGCCACGTGTGACCCCGCCCCCCGGCGGGGAAGGAGCCTGACCTTCTCCCGGGGGTGCTGGTGCCGCCCCCCTCCGGCGGCTTTGATCCGGCAGGATGGGCAGATGGACGGTACGGGCAGGCTGCCCGGGGTGAGCGAGCTGGCCGCGACGGCGCGGGTGGTGCGGATCCGGTTGCGTACGCGGTTCCGGGGCATTGAGCACCGGGAGGTGATGCTGCTGCGCGGCCCGGCCGGATGGGGGGAATGGGCCCCGTTCACCGAGTACGGCCCGGCCGAGGCGGCGCGCTGGCTGGCCGCCGCCATCGAGGCCGCCTGGGAGGGCTGGCCGGAGCCGGTGCGCACCGTCATCCCGGTCAACGCCACCGTCCCCGCGGTCACCCCGGAGGAGGTTCCCGGGGTGCTGGCCCGGTTCGACGGCTGCCGGACCGTCAAGGTCAAGGTCGCCGAGCCCGGGCAGCGCCTGGCCGACGATGTGAACCGGGTCGCCGCCGTGCGCGACGCCACCGGCGCCTCAGGCGCGGCCATCCGGGTGGACGCCAACGGCGCCTGGACTCCCCGCGAGGCCCTGGACGCCCTGCGCGCGCTCGCCCCCTACGGGCTGGAATACGCCGAGCAGCCCTGTGCCAGCGTCGCCGACCTCACCCGGCTGCGGGTCGCGCTAGCCGCCGCCGGCCTTGACGTGCCGATCGCGGCTGACGAGTCGATCCGCAAGGCCGGGGACCCGCTGCTCGTCGCCCGCGCCGGGGCCGCCGATCTCATCGTCGTCAAGGCCGCCCCGCTAGGCGGGGTGCGGGCCGCCCTGCGGATCGCCGCCGAGGCGGGCCTGCCGGCCGTGGTCTCCAGTGCGCTGGACACCTCGGCGGGAATCCGGGCCGGGGTCGCGCTGGCCGCCGCGCTGCCTCAGCTTCCGTTCGCCTGCGGGCTCGGCACGGCGGAGCTGCTCGCCGGGGACGTGGCCGTCCCGCCGCTGGTGCCGCGCGGCGGGACGCTGCCGGTCGCGCCGCTGGCCGTCTCCGGTGAGCTGCTGGACCGGTATGCCGCCCCGCCCGCGCGGCGGGACTGGTGGCACCGGCGGCTCGCGGAGGCCCGCCGCCACCTGCCCGGCTGATCGCCCGGGCACCCCGGTGAGGCCCCGGGCATCCCGGCGGTCAGGCTTGCTCCACGGCGATGAAGGCCGGGGTCGACCCGGCGGTGGTGAGGATGGCGGTGATGTGGTCGCCGCGCCCGTCGAGGTGGAGCCGGGCGCGGAAGACGTCCGGGTCGATCCGCCCGCCGCGCCGCTTGAGGGTCAGCCGCCCGGCTCCCTGGGCGCGCAGCCAGGCCCGCACCGACTTGGCATTCGCCCGCATCGAGTGGGTGACCACGTAGCGGGTGGCGTACCGCACCTGCACCGGCTGGTCAGAGACCACGTAGCCGACTCCGTGGCTGAGCTCGGCGCCGTCGGCTGCCACGGTGAGTGCCCCGACGAGCCCGGCTGCGATCACCGCCC